>JAFAFZ010000522.1 GCA_023423215.1 Actinomycetes bacterium | reverse complement strand
GAGGTACGCCGTTCCGGCGTAGCTCGACGAACGGATGACGTCGGCGGCGTCAGTGGGGGAGCAGCCGCGCCGCCTCGGCGTCCGCCACGACGATCGACGGCCGGCACCGCACGTGCGAGGCGGGGATCCCCGGATCACCTCCCACCAGCTGCGCCAACGCCGGCGCCTTCGACGCACCCGTGACCAACCACACGACGGCCCCCGCCCGGTCGAGCATCGGGAACGTCAGCGTCACCCGTCGTCGTCCCTGGTACACACCGGTCGCGGCCACGTCCCGGTCCCGCACCTCGAGCACGGCGTCACCCGGCACCAGCGACGCCGTGTGCCCATCGTCGCCGATGCCCAGGTGCACCACGTCGAGGGACGGCTCGCTGCCCAGGACCTCGACCAAGGTGCCGGCGTACACCTCGGCGGCTGCCTCGGCGCCGAGCTCGACCGGCATCGCGTGCACCTGCTCGGACGGCACGCACCGGTCGGTCAGCTCACGCCGCAGGTCGACCAGGTTGCGATCAGCGTCCTCCGCCGGAGCGACACGCTCGTCCACCTGGAACACCTCGACCGAGTCCCAGTCGACGCCACCCGGCGAGCCGGTCCCCAACGACCGCCCACCGAGCTCGGCCAGCCGGGCGAACATCGGCCGCGGCGAGGATCCGCCGCTCACCGCCAGCGACGCACGGCCGGCCCGGCCACCCTCGGAGGCCCCACCCGCACCGTCGAGCGCCTCGTTCAGCAGCGATGCCAGGATCTCGGCCGCGGCGTGCGCCGCCGACACGGCATCGGGCAGCACCCGCAGGTCGTGCTCCTCCGAGCTCACGCCGGCTCCCGTGCGTCCAACGGTCCGCAGGGCAGCCAGTCGGTCGGCAGCGAGTCGCTCGCACCGGTCGTCGGCGGACCGAACGTGCCCCGCTCGTAGTCCTGCACCGCGGGTGGGTGCTCGATCACGTCCTCGAGGATGCGCCACGACTCCTCGACCGAGTCCTCACGGCCGAAGTGGGTCTGGTCCCCGTCCAGCACGTCCGACAGCAGCCGCTCGTACGCGTCGGGCAGCCGCGTCGTCGGGTTGCCGTCGACGTCCAGCTCGACGGTCTGGCTCACCAGCTCGTCACCCGGCCGCTTCGCCTGCATCTCCAGGCTGATCTGGTCGTCCGGCGTCAGCCGGAACCGCAGGCGGTTCGGCTGGAGCACCTCGGAGTGGTCGACGAACAACGGCTGGGCCGCCGCTTCGAACTCGATCACCGCCTCGGTGAAGGTCGCCGGCATCGCCTTTCCCGCGCGCACGCTCCACGGCACGCCGGCCCAACGCCAGTTGTCGATGTCGAACCGCAGCGCGACGTACGTCTCGGTCGTCGAGTCGGCAGCCACGCCGTCCTCGTCCAGGTACCCCTCGTAGCGGCCGCGCACCACGCAGTCCGGGTCCACCGTCCGCACGGCGCGCAGGACCTTGATCTTCTCGTCGCGCACCGACTCCGGAGCCTCGGACGACGGGGGCTCCATCGCCAGGAGCGTCACGACCTGCAGCAGGTGGTTCTGCACGACGTCGCGCAGCGCACCCACCCCGTCGTAGAAGCGGCCACGCCCCTCGACCCCGAACGACTCGGCCATCGTGATCTCGACCCGGCGGATGTGGTGGCGGTTCCAGATCGGCTCGAGCACCGAGTTGGCGAAGCGGAACACCAGCAGGTTCAGCACCGGCTCCTTGCCGAGGAAGTGGTCGATGCGGAAGACGCGGTCGTCGGGGAACGCCGAGCGCACCGTCGTGTTCAGCTCCCGCGCCGAGGCCAGGTCGCGGCCGAGCGGCTTCTCGAGCACCACCCTCGCCCGGTCGTTCAGGCCGACCGAGCGCAGCCCGTCGATCACGTCGGGGAACAGGCTCGGCGGGATGGCGAAGTACACCACCGGGAGCTCGCACCCGTGCAGAGCGTCCGACAGGCGCTCGTAGGTCCCGCGGTCGGAGTAGTCGCCCTGCACGTAGGTCATGGCCGACTCCAGCGTGGCCAGCACCTCGGGGTCGGGGTCGACGTCCTTCGCCTCGAGCGCGGCGCGCAGTCGGGCGCGCAGGTCGTCGGTCGTCCAGTCCGACGAGGCGACGCCGATCACGGGGACGCCGAGCCGCCCCGAGGCCTCGAGGTGGTACAGCGCCGGCAGCAGCTTCTTGAAGCCCAGGTCACCCGTGATGCCGAACAGGACCAGCGCGTCACCGCGGGGTGGGTCGTCGGTGGAGGCGTGCGGATCGTTCACGCGCGCCGCCCCTCGTCGGCCGGGCCGTCGCCGGACGACCCCTCGGCGCTCGGGCTCCCGTCGGCGGGAGTCGGCTCGGGGTCCGGTGGCGCCTCGAGGTGCCCGCCGAACTCGCTGCGCATGGCCGAGAGCACCTTGTTCGCCGGCAGCTCCTCGCCGCGCGACGCGAAGCGCGAGAACAGCGCGCTGGCGAGCACCGGCATCGGCACCGCCAGGTCGATCGCCGCCTCGAGCGACCAGCGCCCCTCGCCGCTGTCGCTGACCACGCCGTGGAACCCCGACAGCTCCGGGTCCTTCACCATGGCGGCCGCGGTCAGGTCCAGCAGCCACGAGCCGACGACGCTGCCCCGGCGCCACAGCTCGGTGATGGCCGGCACGTCCAGGTCGAACCCGTAGCGGTCGGTGTGGCCGAGCAGGTTCAGCCCCTCGGCGTACGCGGCCATCAGCCCGTACTCGATGCCGTTGTGCACCATCTTGACGAAGTGGCCGGACCCCGACGGTCCGCAGTGGAGCCATCCCTGCTCGGCGGGAACCGCGGGACCCTCGCGGCCCGTCGTGCGGGGCACCGAGTCCGGCGCGGGCGACAGCACGTCGAAGACCGGAGCGAGCCGACCGACGGCGCCGTCGGAGCCGCCGACCATCAGGCAGTAGCCGCGCTCGAAGCCCCAGATGCCACCGCTGGTGCCCACGTCGAGCAGCTCGACGCCGCGCCCGGCCAGTGCTGCCGCACGCGGGCCGTCCTCCCGCCAGTCCGTGTTGCCGCCGTCGATCACGACGTCACCTGCGTCCAGCCGCCCGGCAAGGTCCGCGACCACGTCGCCGGCGACCGAGGCCGGGACCATGACCCAGATCGCCCGCGGTGTCGGTAGCTGGCGGATCAGGTCGTCGAGCGTCGCGGCGGCCGACACGGCGTCGCCCTGCTCGTCCGCCAGCTCCACGGCGACCGATGGATCGGTGTCGTACACGACGGCGGTGCCACCACCCCCGACGAGCCGTCGCACGAGGTTCGCCCCCATGCGTCCGAGTCCGACCATGCCGAGTCGGGGGGTCGAGGTCTGCGCGTCGTCGCTCATGTCGTGGGTCGCTCCGTTCGTCCGATGAAGTGTCGCGTGCGGGCCGGGGGAGAGGGGGTCGCCGTCACGCGACGGCTCGCCTCCACGCCGACTCGCGTTCACGCCGAACCGGCCCCAGGACGGGGAGCGGCTCAGTCGGCTGCGGCGCCGTGGAGGAACTGGCGCATGATCCGGTCGACCGCCTCGTCCGGCGTGAGCCGTCCGGCGACGACCGCGGCACGGCCTGCGGCGAGCATCTGGTACAGCAGCTGTGCGGTGAACTGCGCGTCGACGTCGTCGACCAGGCGGCCGTCGAGCTGCGCGTCGACGACCAGCTGCGTGAGCAGCCCGTGCATGCGGGCGAACGCGGCGTGCACCTCCCTGCCGACCTCGGGCGAGAACTGGTCGGGGTTGACCGAGGTCGACGCGCTGCGGTGGCCGTCGCTGCCGAAGTAGTCGAGCAGGATCGACAGGCACGCCCGGATCGCGCCGATGGGATCGTCGCTGCCGGCGATGGCCTCCTCGAGCACGCGGTGGTGCGACTCGACCGTCGCGAGGACGTGCTCGGCGACGATCTCCTCGACACCCGGGAAGTACTTGTAGAGCGTCGCCCGGCCGATGCCGGCCTGCTTCGCGACCTGCGCCATCGACACGTCCGACAGCCCGCGCTCGCCGACGAGCGCCATCGTCGCGTCGACGATGAGCTGTCGCTGGCGGTCGCGGTGATCGGCGACCGTGTCGTTCCAGGCAGGGGCCACGGCGGTCATTCTGCCCCGTTCGAGCGCCGATGCGGTGACGTGGCGAGACACAGTGTCATGGTGTAGACACTCTGTCGTGTTCCTCGCACTCGCCGAGATCCGTCGGGCCAAGGTCCGCTTCGCGCTCCTCATGGGGTCGATCGGACTGCTCGTCTTCCTGATCCTGTTCCAACAGACGCTGCAGAACGGGCTCATCACCTCGTTCATCGGGGCGATCGAGCGGCAGTCCGCCCCGGTCCTCGTCTACAGCCTCGACGGGCGGGTGAACCTTCAGGGCAGCGTGCTCACCCCCGAGGTGCAGCAGGCGATCGAGTCGGTGGACGGCGTCGGCGAGGCCGGCCGCGTCGGCCAGGGGACCTTCAGCGTCGATGCCGGCGAGGGCACCGAGACCGTGGCGATCATCGGCTACGACACCGAGGGGCTCGGCTCGCCGGAGCAGCTCTCGTCCGGTCGCCTCCCCGAACGCGAGGGCGAGGCGGTGGCGCTCGCCTCGGCGGCGGGTGACGGGTTCGACGTCGGTGACACGGTGCGCGTGCAGCCGGGTGACACGCCGATCGAGGTGGTCGGCTTGGCCGAGCAGATCGGCCTGCAGGCCAGCACCACCCTGTTCACCACCTACGCCACCTACGAGCAGGTCACGACGGCGACCAACCCCGACGCCACGTCCGTGCCGCCCTCGGCGCTGGGTCTGCGACCCGCCGACGGTGTGAGCGCCGCGGAGCTGGTCGAACGGGTGAACGACGAGGTGCCCGAGGCGGACGCGTACACCCGAGCCGACGCCGCCGCCGAGACGCCCGGGGTGGCCGAGGTGCAGCAGTCGTTCAACATCATCTTCCTGCTCTACGGCCTGGTGGTACCCCTCGTGACCGGCCTCTTCTTCCTGATCATCACGCTGCAGAAGGCCGGCGCGCTGACGCTGCTGCGGGCCATCGGCGTGCCGGGCTCCCGGCTCGTGCGCTCGCTCGTCACGCAGGTCGTGATCGTGCTCGGCGTCGGCCTCCTCGTCGGCATCGCGCTCTACGTGCCGCTGTCGCAACGGCAGCTCGGCGGCATCCCGCTCAGCTTCCAGACGGGCGCGGTGGTGTTCTGGTCCGTGCTGCTGATGGTGCTCGGCGTGCTCAGCTCGTTGTTCGCCGCCCGGCGTGTGCTGGCGATCGATCCCATCGAGGCGACGACCGGCGGGGGAGTGGGCTCGTGAGGCTGGCACTGAGGGAACTGCGTCGCCGGCCCGGCCGCTTCGCCACGGCGACCGTCATCCTGACGCTGATCGCCGCGCTGCTGATGCTGCTCGGCGGGCTGCTCGACGGCCTGCTGCGTGGCGCCACCTCGGCGGTGCTCGCCCAGCCCGGGCAGCTGATCGTGTACTCGTCGACGTCCGAGGACTCGTTCCCGCGCAGCCGCATCGACGCTGCGACGGCCGCGACGGTGGCCGACTCGCAGGGCGTCGCGAGCAGCGGCGGGCTCGGCGTGGTGCAGCTGGGCGCACGCCAGCCCGGCGGTGACGACCGCGACCTGATCGACGTCGTCGTGATCGGCTCCGAGCTGGGCCTGCCCTGGACCGGCGGCGAACGACCCGACGAGCCGGGTCCAGGTGAGGGCGTCGCGGATGCGACGCTGCGCGCCGAGGGGCTCTCCGAGGGCGACACCATCGAGGTCGGCCCGGCCCGCACGCCCATCCGCATCGTCGGCTTCCTCGACGACGAGCTCGAGTACTCGGGCCAGGGAACCGTGTGGACCGACCTGGCGACGTGGCGTCAGGCGCTGAACGAGAACCGCCCCGGTGCGGGCGTCGGCGACGACGTCGTGCAGGCGATGGTGATCGACATCGGATCGAACGACGTCACCCCCGAGGCGCTGGCCGCCGACATCGACCGGTCGACCGACGGCGCGACCTCGACCCTGACCCTGGACGAGGCGGCGAACGCCATCGGTGGCGTCGAGCAGCAGCGCAGCACCTTCAACCAGATCATCGGCGTCACGATCGTGATCGCCGTGATCGTCGTGGCGCTGTTCTTCGTGCTCCTCACCGTCGAGCGCATCGCGATGTACGGCGTGCTGAAGGCGATCGGCGCGCGGACGCGGACCCTGCTCGCCGGGGTCGTGCTGCAGGCGATCGTCGTCACGCTCATCGCCTCGGCGCTCGGCGCCGCGCTCGGCCTCGTGCTCGACGCCGTCATCCCCGTGGGGTCCATCCCGTTCACGCTCGGGCTCGGCCGCATCCTCTCGAGCGTCGTCCTGCTGCTGGTGGCCGCCTGCCTCGGCAGCGCCTTCTCACTGCGGCGTGTGCTGCGCATCGACCCCGCCGAGGCGATCGGGCGTGGCGCATGAGCCGCGCAGCGAGCGTCCACCCGTCCCACCTCCGCCCCGACTCCCGCATCTGGAGCCCCGCATGAACTCGACCTCCGGCTCGACGAACGGCTCGTCCCCGGCGCTGCAGCTCACCGACGTGCGCAAGACGTACCGCATGGGCGACGAAGAGGTGGTCGCGCTCGACCACGCGACGCTCACGCTCGGCGCCGACGAGATGGTTGCCCTGATCGGTCCGTCCGGGTCCGGCAAGACGACGCTGTGCTCGATCGCCGGCGGGCTGCTGTCGTCGACCTCGGGCGAGGTGGTCGTCGCGGGCCAGGACATCAGCGACTACGGACCCAAGCAGCTGACCGCGTTCCGCCGCGACACCGTGGGCTTCGTGTTCCAGGCGGTGAACCTCGTCCCGTTCCTGACGGCGAGGGAGAACCTGCTGGTCGTCGACGAGCTGGGCCGCCGCATCGGCAAGGAGGCACGAGACCGCGCCGACCAGCTGCTCGAGGAGCTGGGCATGGCGGATCGTGCGAAGAACCTGCCGAGCCAGCTCTCGGGTGGACAGCGCCAGCGGGTCGCGATCGGCCGGGCGTTGATGAACGAGCCGAAGCTCGTGCTCTTCGACGAGCCGACCTCGGCGCTCGACTCGAAGTTGGGCGACCAGGTGATGGAGCTCATCTGCTCCGAGATGAAGGAGCGGGGCACTGCGGCGGTCATCGTCACCCACGACGACCGCATCACCCACTACGCCGATCGCACGGTGCACATCACCGACGGCGTCCTCGACGCCTGACCCGCACAGCTCGTCACACCTCCCCGCTGCGTGGGAGTGAGGTCTTTCGGTGCCACCCTGCGCCCTCGGCACAGAAGATCGCACCAAGAGGTCAGGTCGAGCGGGGATCAAATGCCCCGGGCGACGCTGGGCACCAGGTCGAGGGCGAACTGGCGCAGGTGTCCGGTGCGTCCCGAGTGGCTCTGCCGTCGACGCTCGTCGACCGAAGCGCTGCTGACGCCTGCTCGGCGTGGGCGCGATCCCGGGTAGACGACATCGGCGGAGTCTGCCCGCATGTCGCCCTCGGCTCTTCTGCGGTGGCCGTACTCTTCGGAGCACGCAAGCGACTCCTCCGCTCTCGGGTCAGGTACCGGCGAGGTGGCGTGACATGACGAGCGCGCGGCGGCCCGTCGCTCGAGTGCGCCCACAAGGAAGTCGCGTCCGCCGTCGATAGCGTCGCAGGGTGAGCCACATCGCCGTCGCCTCCGCGTTGTCCTTGTACGTCGAGTCGACCGTCCTCCCGACCGAGTCGACGCAGCTCCTCGCCGTCGGTGACGACCGGAAGCTCGTCGCATCGCGCTGGATCTGCATGGTCGCCGCCACCACTGCGTGGATGTTCGTGTTCGCCATGTCGATCGGACTCCGCTGGTTCCTTCCGCTCCAGATCCTGGCCGGCGCCGCAGCGGGCACCGTCGTCTGGCTCGTGGGCAGCCGTCTCTGCGGGCTCCAGCGCCTCGGACTCAGGGGAGGCGGCGATGCTTTCGTCGGCGTGGGCGTCACCGACCGCCGATTCGTGTGCGTCTCGACGGGACCACGGGGCCGGCCCGCTGTGGTGGTCGATCGACCTCGGGACGAGATCCGAGCCGTTCGCATCGGCACGGCTCGACTCAACTGGATCCTCGGCTCGTGCACCATCATGGCCATCGACCGGATCGGCGCACCGACCATCGAGCTCGCGTCCGGGTCCGATGTGGACGGGGTGCGCTCGATGTTCCGGATCGCCGGACTGCCGGTGCAGGACCTCGACGGAACACCCTGTCCTCGACCGTCCCACGAGAGCGGAGCCGCCGCGATCGACTCGCTACCTCGCGTTCGGCCCTCGTCGTCGAGGTGGAGGGCCTGCATCGTCCTCGCCGTCATGATCTGGGTCGCCGCGCTCGCAGGCGGTCTGGCCGGCCGCACCCTCGCCCAGCGCGACATGTCCGCTTCCACCCGGTCGGTGGTCGACGCGTGCTGGTCGCAGGTCATCGGCCAGGTGGGACTCGACCGGCAGGTCATCGACGGAAGCGTCCGGTCGACGACACGGTTCGGCGCCGGCCTCCTCATCGTCGGCACCGCCGACGTCGTGGGGCCAGCCGGTGCGCACGAGGTGGACTTCTCCTGTGTGCAGGGCCGGGGTGGCCTGCAGGTCGCGCTCTCCGGGTGAGCCACCCGTTGCGCCCGAAGGTGAGACTCCGTATCGTTTGAGACAGTGGATCAGTTCGGGGGGACTCAGCACGGTGGCACCGGCCTGCGGGAGCGCAAGCGGGTCGAGACCCGGCGACGCATCGCCGAGGCTGCGGTCCGCCTGGTCTCCGAGCACGGCATCGCCACCACGACCGTCGACGAGATCGCGGACGCGGCCGGCGTCGGCCGAGCCACCTTCTTCCGCTACTTCGAGTCGAAGGAGCTGGCGATCGCGACCGGGCTGTCCGAGGTCGCGGTCTTCGTGCTCGTCAGCGCCCTCTCGGACCTGCCGCCCGAGCTCGGTCCGCTCGAGGCCGTGCGGGCCTCGCACGCCACCATCGGTCGCCTCTTCGAGCCCGACTTCGACGAGCTGCTCGAGCAGGCGCAGCTGTCGGTGTCGTCCCCGGCGATGCAGGCGTGGACCCTGCTGCTCTACGTCGAGTGGGAGGAGGCGATCGCGGAGCTGATCGCCCCTCGCTTCGACGACCTCGACCCCGACGACCCGCGACCGCGCATGATCGCCGCGATGAACATGGCCGCGATCCGCCTCGCCCGCGACGAGTGGATCGCCGCCGACGGCCGCGCCGACCTGCTGGCGCTCGTCCAGAAGTACCTCGGCGCCATCGAGGTGCCCGCCAAGGAGCTGCTGCGCACCTAGCCGCAGCCCCACCCCGTCCGTTCCCTCCGCCTCGCCGCCCGTCATCCGGCGACCGCCGAACCACCGCAACACCCCAGCCCAGACACCCCACAACCCAGTCGCACCACATCTCTCCCCCCGGTGATGTCGCACCCTTCGCCGAACACGAGGAGAGACATGTCCACACAGCAGTCCGACCTGGACCGGTTCACGCGTGAGCGCTTCGTCGCCGAGGCGATCGAGGCGACCGGCCTGGACGACTTCGGGGAGTCGCACTGGGAGGAGGCGCTCGACCGCCTGCTCGAGTCGCTCGTCGAGACCGCGCAGCTGAACGAGACCGGCGTGATGGTGGCGGGCGGTGGGGTCGTCACCGACCTGTCCAACCGCCTGCGCATCGAGCAGTGGCGCAAGGACCACCCCACCGTCGCCGAGCAGCAGATCGTCCGGCCGATCGTCATCGTCGGCCAGCCGCGCACCGGCACCACGATCCTGCACGATCTGATGGCGCAGGACCCCGCCAACCGTGCACCGCTCAGCTGGGAGATCGAGCGGCCGGTGCCGGCGCCGCGCACCGACACCTACACGACCGACGAGCGCATCGCCGAGTGCCAGGCCGGCTTCGACCTGGTCGAGTCGATGATCCCCGGCTTCACCTCGTTCCACGAGCTCGGCGCGCTGCTCGCCCAGGAGGACGTGCGCATCTTCACCAGCGACTTCCGGTCGATGCAGTACCCGCTGCAGTTCCAGGTCGAGTCCTACAACCGGTGGCTGCTGCACGAGGCCGACATGTCCTCGGCGTACCGCTGGCACCGGCGCTTCCTGCAGCACCTGCAGTCCGAGCACATGGCCGAGCGCTGGCTGCTCAAGTCGCCGGCGCACCTGTGGCACCTGCCGGACCTGCTCGCCGAGTACCCCGACGCGATCGTCGTGCAGAACCACCGCGACCCGCTCAAGGTCATCGCGTCGGTCAGCGCGCTCGGCGCCAGCCTGCGCGAGATGACGACCGACCACTTCGACGTGCAGACGCTGGCCGCCCAGTACGGCGACGACATCGTCGTCGGGTTGGACCGGGCGCTGGCGGCCCGGCGGGACGGCCTGTTCGCTCCCGGCCAGGTGGTCGACGTGCGGTTCCAGGACTTCCGCTCCGACCCGATCGCCACCGTCGCCACCATCTACGACGCCATCGGCCTGGAGCTCACCGCCGAGGCCGAGTCCAACATGCGCACCTTCCTCGCTGCGCACCCCGGTGATCCGGACAACGCGCTGAAGCGCTACTCGTTCTCGGACACCGGCCTGGACGAGGCCGAGCTTCGCGAGCGGGTGCGGGACTACCAGGACTTCTTCGGCGTCGACTCCGAGCGGCTCACCTGATCGACGGCGGCGCGCCGACCCACGCAGCCCCACGCGGGCACGTCACGGCCCGCCGCTGCGGCGAAGGGGAGCCGTGCGCCGGACCACACGGCACGACCACCGACAGGAACACGACACACGGCCCACGGGTCGACAGGGGGACAGATGCAGCACAGGGGGACAGGCGCTCGACGGGCGCGCACGGCGTGGTGCGCCGGGGTGGCAGCGCTCGCGCTGCTGGCCGGCGCCTGCGGCAGCAACAGCAGCGACGACGGCAGCGGCAGCGGCGCCGAGCCGCCCGAGACGACCGAAGCCGCGGCCGAGCAGGCCACCGGGACCTTCG
>JAFAFZ010000501.1 GCA_023423215.1 Actinomycetes bacterium | reverse complement strand
CCCGCCGCCCCGGCCCCGGCGGGGGGGGGGGGCCCCGGGGGCGACGGATCAAGCGGGGACGCCGTGGTCCCGGAAGGCGAAGAACTCGTCGAAGGTCAGCGCAGGTCCAGCCAGCGCGGGCAGCGGGCCGGAGAGCTCGCCGAACTGCACCAGCTCGATCCAGTTGCCGTCGGGATCCGAGACGAAGGAGTAGATGCAGCGCTCGGGCTGCGCCGGATCGAGCGCCGGCTTCAGCCCGTGGGACCCTCCGGCGGCGATCAAGCGGTCGTGGACCGCGAGCAGGTCGTGGACGATGAGCGTGAGCATCGTGAAGCCCCGCGTCAGGATGGGGGTGCGGGCGCCGAGCGGCTCGCACGGCTCGACGCGGAAGAGCGTGTTGCCGACCACCTGGCCCTCACCACGGGCCTCGGCGCCGAAGCCCTCGGCCAGGAACGAGCGGAGACGATCGGGCTCCTCGCTCCTGATGACCACGCCGACCTCGTCGATGCCATCGGTGCCGGGCGGGACCAACGTGACCGGGAGCCCGTCCGGGTCCACCAGGTGCCGCGGCGCGTCGAGCGTCGGATCGGCGGCGATCAGTTCCCGGAAGCCGGACACCGCCGGGGGGAGGGCCCACGTCGTGGTGTTGAGCTTGAGCCAGGACCGGTGCAGCTCGTAGAAGACCTCGTCCTGGCCCTCGACGATCGGGTCCCGGCTCAGGAACGAGCACGGGGTGCGCTCCGCGTAGAACGCCATCATCGCGTCGCCGCGGTCGGTGGGGATGCCGAAGTCCAGCCCGGGCCGGGCCAGCAGGCCCTCCCAGCCCGCGGCGTCGGACGACGGCGGGGCGACGCCCATCCCGCCGTCCGCGCCGCCGTCCGCGCGCTCGCCGCTCACGAGGCGGCCTCGAAGGTCACCGGAGCGGTGGCGACACCGCGGGTCGGGACGAGCTGGTTCAGCTCGATCTGCTCCTCCTCGACCTCCCAGTCGCCCAGCCGGTCCACCATCGTCTGCAGAGCGACCTTGATCTCGAGCCGCGCCACGGCGTTGCCGAGGCAGTAGTGGATGCCGTGGCCGAACGCCCAGTGCGCCTTGACGTTCTCCCGGTCGAGGTCGAGCTTCTCCGGGTCCGGGTACACCCGCTCGTCGTGGTTCGCCGAGCCGTAGAGCACGAGCACCTGGTCGCCCTCGGGGATCGTGACGCCGTGGAGCTCGACGTCGCGCGTCGTCGACCGGGCCAGCCCCTGCACGGGCGAGACGAACCGGAGCAGCTCCTCGATCGCGCCGTTCCAGCGATCCGGGTCGTCGAGCAGCTTGCGCCGCTCGTCGGGGTGGCGGCCGAGGGCGAGGACGCCGTGGGTGATCATGTTCATCGTGGTGTTCTGCGCGGCGTCGTGCAGCAGCGAGCAGAACCCGGCGATCTCCTCGGCGGACAGCTCGACGTCCTGTGCCCGCCCGCTGTTCAGGATCTGCGAGATGAGGTCCGTGCCGTCACCGCCGATCCGCGCCTCGACGATGTCCTGCCAGTACACGGCCATCTCGCCGTAGGCGGCGAGCGCTGCCTCGCTGGTGAAGTCGCCGCCGCCGAGGGTGTCGAGGTTCCACTTGAGGAACTGCGCCTGGTGGTCCACCGGCAGGTCCATCAGCGCGCACATCGTGATGGTGGGGATGAGGTGGGCGTAGCCCATCGCCGCGTCGATCGTCCCCGAGGCGAGGTGCTCGTCGATCAGCGACTCGGCGTAGCTGCGGATGTGCGGCTCGAGCGCAGCGATGCGCGACGGCGTCAGCACGCGCGAGAGGATCCCGCGCAGCTCGTCGTGGCGCGGCGGGTCCATGTTGAACATGTTCGGCGGGATCAACGAGATGTCGGTGTCGATCAGGGTGCCCGTCGCGGACGAGAACGTGCGCCAGTCCGAGAGCGCCCGATCGACGTCCTCGGCGCGGCTCAACATCCAGTAGTGCGGCCAGACGCGCCAGTCGTCGATCTCCCGCTTGAGCACCGGGTGCTCGTCGCGCATCGTCCGGTAGTACGGGTACGGGTCCGCGAAGTACGCGGGATCGAAGGGGTCGAACTCGAACACCGTGGTGCTCCTCTCGTAGGTGGGTGCGGTCGTGGGGTCCATGGGTCAGCCGTGGTCGCCGACGCGGGGCAGCACCTCGGCGGCGAAGCGCTCGAGCTGGACGAGCATCTGCTCGGGCGTCGTCTCGGGTCCGCCGGTCGCGAAGCGCAGCACGACGTGCTCCACCCCGGCCTCGACGTAGCGACGGACGTCGGCGACGACCTGGTCGGGCGTCCCCATGAACCGGGGTCGTCCGTGCTCGTCACAGGGCATCGGCGGCGCGTAGCCGAAGTCGTCGGGGACGTCGTCGAGGTCCGCCCAGGAGCCCGTGACGTACGGCCCGTCGGCGTCGTCCAGCAGCCGGGTGGTCCCGCAGCTGAAGGAGAACGTGAAGGGCGATCCCTCGAGCCCGCACTCCCTCCGCAGCTCGGTCACGCGGGCTCGGCCTGCGGCGTACTCCTCGGGGGTGGGGAACAGCGGGTGCCAGCCGGTGCCCAGCCGGGCGGCGCGCCGCAGCGCCGCCGGACCGTTGCCGCCCACCCACAGGGGCATCGGGTCCTGCACGGGACGAGGGCCGAAGTGCACGTCGGCGAACCGGACGTGCGTCCCGTCGTGGGTCGTCGCTCCCTCGGAGCGCCACAAGCCCCGGATGACCACCAGGTACTCGTCGGGCACCTCGCCACGCCGCTCGACGGGCGGGGAGCCGAGCGCGGCGAACTCGCCGCGCAGGTAGCCCACGCCGAACGCCGGCGTGAGCCGCCCGCCGCTCAGGACGTCGGCCGTCGCCAGGAGCTTGGCGGTGAGCACCGGCGGCCGGTAGGGGGCGACGAGCACCTCGGTGCCGAACCGGAGCCGTGTGGTCCGACCCAGGCCGACCAGGCATCGGGCGATGGGATCGAGCCAGTCGGGCGACACGAGGTGGGCTGCGTAGGAAGGCACCACGACGTGGTCGCCGTACCAGATCGAGTCGTAGCCCAGGGACTCGATCGCCTCCGTGAGCTCGGCATCGACCGTCGCGTCGGCGAACGCCCCGACGCTGGGCACGACCACTCCGAATGTCGGCACCGCGTACCCCCTACGTGGCTCCGCCGACGTGCGTCGGCCAGGTCCGGTGGGAGCGGCTGCGGCCCCCCGCCTCGCTCCCGTGCCGGGATGCGCCCGGCACGACCAGAACTACATCACCCGCCCGGCGGAAGCAAGCGATCGTTCGTTCCTACTTGAACAATCGATCGTTCGGTCCTAGTGTCGGACGTCACTCAGACGGAACGTCGAAGGGGGCTGCGCGTGGGCGCACTGACGGGCAAGGTCGGAATCGTGACGGGCGCAGGCTCGGGCATCGGTCGAGCGAGCGCGCTGGCGCTGGCCCGACGGGGCGCCTCGGTCGTGGTGGCCGACATCAACCGAGACGGTGCGGACGAGACGGTGTCGCTCGTGCAGGCCGAGGGCGGCACCGCCGCAGCGACCGTGGCGGACATCGCCGTCGAGGACGACGTCCGGGCCATGGTCGACTTCGCCGTCTCGACGTTCGGCTCGCTCCAGCTCCTCCACAACAACGCGGCGGACGTCGTGATCATCCAGCGCGACGGCGACGTCGTGGACATGGAGACCGAGGTGTGGGACCGGACGATGCAGGTCAACCTGCGCGGGCCGATGCTCGGTTGCAAGCACGCGATCCCGCACATGATCTCGGCCGGTGGCGGTGCGATCGTCACGACGTCGTCGACGTCGGGCCAGTTCGGTGATCTGTCCCGGGTCGCCTACGGCGTGTCCAAGGCCGGCATCGACTCGCTGGTCCGCTACGTCGCCACGCTCTACGGGAAGCAGAACGTGCGTTGCAACGCCGTGGCCCCGGGGGTCGTCAAGACGCCGGCGCTCGTGGCGAACGTGCCCGCCGACCAGATCGCCATGTTCGAGCGCAACCACCTGACCCCGGACATGGGAGAGCCGCAGCACATCGCCGAGGTCGTGGCCTTCCTCCTCTCGGACGAGGCGGCCTACGTCACCGGCCAGGTCGTCAACGTCGACGGCGGCCTCACGGCACACACCCCGCTCTACGCCGACCTCATCGGCTGAACCGACCTGCAGGACCACCGCACCGCATCCACGGAGGCCGACATGACCGACACCGACGACACCACCAGCGACGCCGGCGTGGACGACGCCGTCTCGTTCAACCCCTTCGATCCGGCCCAGACCCAGCACATGTGGGAACTGGCCCGACGGCTCCGCCGCGAGCAGCCCGTGAGCCGACCGATGGAGGGGTTCGTCTACCTGGCGTCGCACGCCGACAACAAGGCCGTGTACCGCGACGCCAAGCGCTTCTCCTCGGGCGAGGGGTTCCGTGCAGAGGGGGTCGTGGTCCCCGACGAGGAGAGCTTCCTCGGCGAGATCGATCCGCCGCTGCACCCCAAGGTCCGCCGACTGCTCATCCGCGCCTTCACGGTCCAGGCGGCGAACGCCGTCGAGCCGTGGACCAGGGAGACGGTCCGGCGCATGCTCGCCGAGGTCCGCAGCGCCGGGGGCGGCGACCTGATGCACATCATCTCGACGCCCCTGCCGGGGTCGGTGACCGGGCACTCGCTCGGACTCCCCGACGACCAGCTGGACCAGCTCACGCGCTGGTGCAGCGAGATGTTGCACAGCACGTGGCCCCAGACCAACGAGACCGAACGCGGCGTCGGCATCGGCGGGGCGTTCCCCGAGCTGGCCGAGGCGGTGGACACCGCCATCGCAGAGCACCGCGCGCTCGGCGACGACGCACCGGACGACCTGATCACCCGGATGATCCAGGCCAAGGACACCGACGGCGACAGCTTGAGCGACCGGCACATCCGCACGCTGTCGGTGAACTCCATCGCGGGTTCGCTCTCGCTCACCTACATGCTCGGCAACCTCATGCATCGGTACCTGACCGACGACGAGGGGTTCACCGAGGTGCTGCGCGCCGACCGGAGCCTCATCCCGATGGCGGTCGAGGAGTCCTTGCGCTTCGAGCCCCCGGTGCTCTTCCTCTTCCGCACCGCGAAGGAGGACGTCGAGATCGGCGGGTGCCCCGTGCACCAGGGCGAGCGGATCATCCTGGGGATGAACTCGGCGAACCGCGACGAGGCGGTGTGGGAGCACGCCGAGGAGTTCCGCCTCGACCGCGAGGAGCTGCCCCTGCAGCACCTGTCGTTCGGCGAGGGGCCCCACCTCTGCCTGGGCAACCACCTCACCCGGATGATCGGTCGGGTGGTGCTCGAGGAGATGCTCGACGAGTTCGCGCCCGGCGAGCTGCGGCTGACCGAGGACTACCGCCACGAGCTCGTCCCGATGTTCCTGGAGTACGGGCCCGAGACGCTCGACACCGTCATCGTCCGTGGCTGAGCCGGAGACCGGTGTCCGGTCCGCGCTGGTCGTGGGGCGGGCGATCGATCCGGTCCGCGAGCTGGCTGCGCACCTCGGCGGCGAGCTGGCGGCGGTGCCGGAGCTCGCTCCGAGCGCGGACCCGGCGCGGTGGGACGAGGGCTGGATCGAGCCGGTCGGCGCGTGGGGGCGTGAGCTGCGCGACGGGCCGCCGGTCCCGCACGTCGTCGTGTGCACCTGGCGTCCGGACTACGCGCCGCAGGCCTTGGTCGAGCGTGCGCCGGCCGACTGGTCCGCCTCGGTGGAGCGTGAGCTCGGCCTGTGGTTCGAGGCGTCGGTCGCGGCGGCGCGTCGCTGCAGCGACGGTGGATCCCTCGTGCTGCTGGTCGAGCGGCCGGCGGCCCTGGACGCACCGGGTCATGGCGACGCCGTGGTCGTGGCCGAGGGCCTGGCGACGCTCGCCCGCTCGCTCGGGATCAACGAAGGGGGGCGCGGCGTGCGCGTGAACCTGGTGACGACCGAGCTGTGGACCGCGCCCGAGCAGATGCTCGGCCTGCCCCCGTTGCTCGCAAGCTTCCCCGGTCGCGTGGGCGTCGAGGCAGCGGGCGCCGTGCGGGCGCTGTGGTCGGACGACGCCGTCGGGATCTCGGGCACGGTCGTCCGCGCGGACGGGGGTCGGTCGTGGTGAGCGACGCGGACACGATCCGCTCCGCACCACCCTCGGCCGAGCGCGTCGTGATCGTCTCGGGCGCGTCCGGCGGGGTCGGACGGGGCATCGCCGTCGCCTGCGGTCGTGCGGGATGGACCGTCTGGATCGCCGCGCGCCGAGCGAGCGAGGGCGGTGCCGTCGCACGCGAGGTCGACCTGGCCGGCGGGCGGGGGCAGTTC
>JAFAFZ010000477.1 GCA_023423215.1 Actinomycetes bacterium | reverse complement strand
CGTCGCCGTGCGCGAGGGCGGCGCCGAGACGCCGCTCGGGGCGAAGCTCCTGGTCCGGCCGGGTCACGTCCCACTGGGGTCGTTCGGCGACGCCGAGCTGGACCGGGTGGTCGCACGCGACGCCGAGGCCGTGCTGGCGCTCGGTCGCAGCGAGGAGCGGTCGGTCGGCCGGCGGGGCGAGCACGGCGCGCACGACGTCACCTACTTCGTCGAGTCGCACGCTCCCCCGCCGCACCTCGTCCTGGTCGGCGCGGCCGACGTCACGCGCGCCCTGGTGCGGCTCGGACGGTTGCTGGGCTACCGCACGACGGTGTGCGACCCACGCGCCACCTTCACGACCGCCGCCCGGTTCCCCGAGGCGCACGAGGTGGTCGTCGACTGGCCGGACCGCTACCTGACGAGCGCGGCGCTGGACGAGCGATCGGTGGTGTGCGTCCTGACCCACGACGAGCGGATCGACGTCCCGGCCCTCGTCGCAGCGCTGCGCTCCCCCGCCGGCTACGTCGGCGCGATGGGCAGCCGCCGCACGACGAGCGACCGGATCCGACGGCTGCTCGAGGCGGGGGTCGACCAGGGCGACGTCGACCGGATCTCGGCGCCGATCGGCCTGGACCTCGGCAGCACGACCCCCGAGGAGACGGCGGTCTCGATCCTGGCCGAGGTCATCGCCCGTCGGAACCAGCGCGCCGGCGCGCCGCTGGCCGGGGGCGACGGTCCGCTGCACGGGCCCTCGCCGTCGTGAGCGACGTGGCCGCGCCCGCGCCCCTCACCGCGATCGTGGTGCTCGCCGCGGGCGAGGGCGCACGGTTCGGCGATGCCAAGCAGCTCGCCGTGCTGGACGCACCGCCGCTGGGGCGGGCTCCGCTGCTGGCCCACGCGCTGGACGCCGCCCGTCGTTCGGGTGTCGGTCCGGTGCTCTGCGTGCTCGGCGCCCGCGCGGATCGGATCCGGGCGATCGTTCCCGACGAGGTCGAGGTCGTGCTCAACGAGCGGTGGCACGAGGGGCTCTCCGCCAGCCTGCGCCGGGCGGTCCGGGTGCTCGCCGATCGGGCCCCGCTCGACGCGCTGCTCGTCGGCCTCGGCGACCAGCCGCTGCAGTCACCCGAAGCGTACCGGCGGGTGCACGCCGCGCACGCCGACCTGGGGGCGGACCCGACGTCCGCCGTCATCGCGACCTTCGGGGGGCGCCGCGGCCACCCGGTGCTGCTGCCGCGTGCGCTGTGGGCCGAGGTGGCCGAGCTGCGCGGGGACGTCGGCGCACGCGACCTGCTGCGCCGGCACCACGTCGTCGAGGGGCCGGGCGACGACCTGGGCGATGCCGCGGACGTGGACACCCCGACGGACCTGGCGTCGCTCGTCGCGCGCGTCGGGACCTTGGACCCTGGGACGGGCCTCGGCCCGGCGCGACCCTGAACACGTCGGGCAGGAGCCCGGCAGCGGACCGAGGAGGTGCACCGTGCGAGTGCTCGTCACCTACGGATCCACCCACGGCGGCACTGCGGGACTGGCCGACATGGTCGCCGCAGCGCTCCGCCGTCACGGCGTCCCCGTCGACGTGCGTGAGGTCGAGGACGTCGAGGAGCTGACCGGCTACGACGCGGTGGTGCTCGGCGGCGCGCTCTATGCCGGGCGTTGGCCACGCACGCTGCGACGCTTCGTGCGTCGGCGGGCGGCCGAGCTGCGGCTGCTGCCGGTCGCCGTGTTCAGCAGCGGCCCGCTCGACGACAGCGCCGGACGGGAAGAGATCCCCCCGACGGCGTCGGTGCGTCGCGCGATGGCACGGGTCGGTGCGACCGAGCACGTGACCTTCGGCGGTTGCCTCGCCGCGGACGTGACCGGGTTCCCGGCCGCCGCGATGGCCCGCGACCACGCGGGCGACTGGCGGGACGCCGCCCACGTCGGCCGCTGGGTCGACCACCTCGTCCGGGCCTGGGCCCTCCTCGACGCCGCCTGACGACACGGCGAGGGCGAGCTCAGCCCGGCGGGGCGCTCGCTACGCTGATCACGCGCCACGAAGCTCGACCCTGCGCCGGCTCCCACCGGACCTGGAGGACGAGATCGAGCGTGACGCGGCCCGGGTCGATGGTGAGGCGAGCGGATTGCGTGGGTACGGCACCGCCGAAGCCGACCAGGCCGGCGTCGTAGACGCCCGGAACTCTCGGCGGATCGGCCGCCTCACACATCACTTCGACACCAGGTGCAGCGAGCGCCGAGGCATCGGAGCACCGTCCTGCGGAGATGGCGCCGCCGAACTCGATCGCAATGCCCAGCGGCGACTCGCCACCAAATCCCGGCTGAGCCTCCGGGCGTTCCTGGTCCACGTACCGCCAGGTGTCCGAGATGGCCGATGCCTGCGAATCCAACCGGTTCCGCTGGCTGACCAGCGCGACCGAGACGCCGTGGGCGAACTGGATCTGACGGCCCGACTGCAGGTCCTGGACGACACAACCGGGAACCCAGTTGATCGAACCCGTCGCGCATCCCACCGACTGGTCAGCGACGGTCTCCGCCGGGGGTATCCAGATCCAGTCGCCGGACGGACTAGCGCACTTCGCTGAGGCTGGCGGCAACCCCAGCGTGACCGTCCGGTCGCCTCCATGGCACCCGGAGGTCACGACAGTCCACGTCGGTGGCACGTACAGCCGCATGCCCTCGTGGTCGACCGGCCGCCAGCCGTCTGGCGGTGCCTCCGGCCCCTGCGCCAGAGATGCCGGCGAGGCGTCCCCGCCCCCGCCGGACACAGCGGACCGTGCCCGCGCCCGCGCAGCGCCAAGATCGAAGCTGGGGTCGGCCACCGTCTCGAGATCGAGCCATCCCGCCTCGGCGGCCCACCAGGCGATCTGCCGTGCGGCGTCGTCGTACACGGGGATGAGCTCGAGCGACGCAGTGAGGTCGTCGACCGAGGCCCAGCCGACCTCATCCGTGGCTCCGCCCCCGACGGACACCATGTGCCCGCACACACCGGTGCCGGGCGCAGCGAAGATCTGCTGCTCCGGCAGAAGACTGGTCGACGGCAGGAACTCCTGCGGCGGATCCGCTGCACACCGGCCCGGGAGGACCGCCGGCGCAACCGTCGTCGACGACGCGCCAGCGCCCGCGTGGACCTTCTCGAGACCTCGCCACTCCCGCCACATCGCTCCGACGCCGAGGAGCCCGACGGCGACGACCGTCGCAAGCGCCAGGACGTGCCGGCGCCCTGCTCCGCGGCGATGCTGGATCGCGACAGCACCTGCGACCCCCCGAGCGATCGCCTCTTCGACGGAGACCGGTTCGCACGCGTCGTCGATCGAGGTTCGGAGCGTTTCGAACAGATCAGGCATCGTGCACCTCCAGCGCAGCGCGCAGGCGATCGAGGCCACGCTTGAGGTGCGTTCGCGTGGTGTTCTCCGAGACACCCAGCAACTCGGCCACGTCGCCGACCGGCCAATCGAAGCCGTGGATCAGCACGACCGCGCAACGTTGGCGTGCACTCAGATCGGACAGCGCCGCTCGTAACCCTGGTTCGACCCACGGCTCCATGGCCGCGACAGGATCGTGCAGCACCCTGCGACGACGAGGACGAGTCTGGCTCTGTCCGACCCGGTAGAGGTAGGCCACCGGGTGGGCCATGCCACGCACCCGGTCCCAGTTCGCCCATGCGTAGCCCAGTGCCGCCAGCGTCGCGTCCCGGCCACGCTCGGCGCCGAGTGCCCCCACCAGCGCCCGCCGAAGTCGCGGCTCGCCCGCAGCGACGAAATCGCTGAAGGCGGCGCGGCGCGCGGCATCGATCTCTTCCTCATCCATCAACTACTGAAGCTCGCAGCGACCCGATCTCGTGACAACCCGGGCCCCAGTTCTCACGACCCCAGCCAACTGTGGGCGTTTAACGCCCGGGTCGGGAGGGCAAC
>JAFAFZ010000470.1 GCA_023423215.1 Actinomycetes bacterium | reverse complement strand
TCGTCCAGCAGCAGCACGGTGGGACCGGCCGCGATCGCCCGGGCGAGCGCGACGAGGTGGCGTTCGCCGTTCGACAGCTCGGACGGTGCACGGTCCGCCACCTCGCACAGGCCCACCTGCTCGAGCGTCCGCTCGACGATCGTGTCGCGACGTCGGGACGGTCGGAGCGCGTCCGCCAGCGTGTCGCGCCACCTCGGCGTCGTGGCGCCCGCGGCGAGGTTCTGCCGGACGGACAGGTCGTCGAACAGCTCGAGCGACTGGAAGGTGCGCCCGAGACCGCGGCGTGCGCGCTCGTGCGGCGCCAGCCTGGTCACGTCACGGCCGTCGAGCCGCACCGTGCCGCTCGTGGTCGGGAGGAAGCCGCCGATCGAGTCGATGCACGTGGACTTGCCGGCACCGTTCGGTCCGATGAGTCCGACCACCGATCCGGCCGCGACCTGCAGCGTCACGGCGTCCAGCGCGACCAGACCGCCCCGGTGGACGGTGAGGCGCTCGACCTCGAGCCGGACGGTCACGGGACCGTGCTCCCGGTCGACGGCGTGGCGGTGCGGGGCTCGGTGCCGGTCCGGCGTCGACCCGACGGCGCCGTGCGGGCCACGACCGCGCGTGCCCATCCGGCGAGGCCGTCCGGCGCCACGATCGCGACCACCACGAGCGCCAGGCCGCTCAGCGCGTACACGTAGCGGTCGGCCGAGTCGGCGCCGCCGCGCTCGGCCAGCGTGGTCAGCAGGCCGGCCTGGGCCAGGAGCCCGGCGAGCACGGCGCCCGAGATGCTGGCGACACCACCGAGGTAGGTCAGCGCCAGCGCGACCAGCGAGCCGATCACCAGGAAGGACGTCGTCGACAGCGTCGAGGTGGAGTACGCGACCAGGCAGCCGGCGAGCCCCGCGATCGCCGCGGAGAGGGCGAAGGCGCCGAGCTTCACCCGGGCGACGTCGATGCCGAGCGCGGCGGCGGCGCGTTCGTTCGACCGGACGGCCAGCCAGCGGAGCCCGGTCGGGTTGCGGCGGAGGTTCGCCACGACCACGGCGACCGCGCACACGACGACGAGCGTGAGCACCAGGAACGCGGGGCGGAAGTTGTCGGCGCCGGGTGCCGCGACGCCGACGTCGACGCCGAAGAGGTACGGCCGGGGCGCCCGTCGACCACCCAGGCCGCCCGACAGCGCAGAGCTGCCGAGCACGAGCTGCTCGATGGCGACCGCCGCCGCCAGGGTCGCGACCGCCAGGCTCATCCCGCGCACCCGGAGCGACGGCAGGCCGACGACCACGCCCACGACCGTGGCGAGCGCCGTGCCGGCGACGACGGCGAGCGGGAACGGCCAGCGGTGGTCGGCCAACTCGATCGCGACGAACCCGGCGACGCCCGCGAACGCGAGCTGCGCCAGCGAGATCTGGCCCACGTACCCGGTGACCACCACGATCGACAGCGACAGCAGCGTGGCGATCATGGTCACGAGCAGCGCCTGTCGCAGCGGCGCGTCGACGGTGAGGGCCGCCACGAGGCAAGCCGTCGCCAGGAGGATGGTCCACGCGGCGACGTGCCGTGGCTCCGGTGAGCTCGGCTGGCGTCGCTCGCCCGCCGCGGCCGCTCCGAAGGGATCGCCGCGCAGCCAGAGCACGCCGAGGATCAGCACGACCGGCACCGCCTGCTGCAGTCCGGTCGTCGGCAGCCACTCCGGGATCCAGTCCGTGTCGGGCCGCACCGCCCAGCCGAGCAGGAGGGACTGCAGCACCCCGATGCCGAGCCCGGCCGCAGCGGTCAGGCCGAACGAGGTCAGGCCGCCCAGCAGCGCCGCGGCGAGCGCCGGCACCACCAGCAGGCCCGCCGAGGTCGCCTCGAGACCGAGGATCGGCTCGGCCAGCACGACCGCAGCAGCGCCGAGGACCCCCGACAGGGCCCAGCCGATCGCCCCGATCCGGTCCGGCGAGACGCCGGCCAGGACGGCGGCGTCGCCGTCGCTCGACGCCGCCCGGGCGGCGAGGCCGAAGTGCGTCCGGCGGAACACCACGACGAGCACGGCAGCGACCGCCACCACGCCGCCGGCCACCAGCAGGCGGTCGACGCTGACCCCCGTGCCCAGGACGCGCACCGTGCCGTCGGGCAGCACCGGGTAGCGGGTCACCGCCGCGGCGCCGGCGGTCGGGAAGCGCAGGCGGGTCACCTCCTGCAGGTAGAGCAGCACGCCGAGGGACGCGACCAGCGACGCGAGCGGCGTGGCGCCCCGGAGCGGCCGGAACACCAGCCAGTACGTGACGAGGCCGAGGGCGGCGGCCAGGAGCGCGGCGACCGCCAGGGCCGTCGCCTGCGTCGGCGTCGACAGCAGCTGCACCCGGTCCGGGAGCCCGAGCACCGGCAGCACGAGCACGCCGGCGTCGCGGAACTCGAAGTAGGCGAACGCCACGTACGCGCCCATCGCCGAGAACGCGACGTTCAGCACGCCCGAGGTGCGCCAGGTCAGCACGAGTCCCAGGCCGAGCGCCGCGACGACGGCGCCGCCGCCGAGCCCGGCCAGCGCGAAGGCGAGGTGGTCCTGGATGCGAGCCTCCGGTCCGGTGCCGGGCTCAGCCCGGGACGACGGCGCCGACGTCGACCCAGTCGTCGGTCAGCGCCACCAGCTCGGTGCCGTCGAAGCGGGCCAGGATCTGCTGGGGGGAGCACAGGGCGGGCAGCCCTGCGAGCTGTGCACGGTCGCACGTCGCGGGGTGGCCCATGAAGCTGGGCGCGTCGCGCAGCTCCGCGAGCGCCGCCGTCACGGATGCGGCCGTCGGCGCGCCGTCGAGCCCCACGAGGATCCGGTACAGGTTGACGAAGGAGCGGAAGGTGACGGTGCCCGCACCGATCGGGTCGACGCCGTCGCCGTAGGTGTCCAGGACCGACAGGTACAGGTCCACGTCCGCGGTCCCGGGTCCGGACAGCGGGTTCTCGACGTTCACGATCGTCCCGTCGACCGCATCGGCTCCGGCGCGTTCGACGATCCGCGGCGCGGCGCACGCGCCCACGAGGTACACCTGCGCCTCGATCCCCGCGGTGCGCACGCCGTCGTACGCACCTGCGCACCCGGTGTCCGCTGCCAGCACGATCAGCGCGTCCGGTCCGCTCGCCGCCGCGGCCTGCAGCGGCGAGGTCAGGTCGGTCGCCGTGATCGGGTAGGGGACGACCTGCACCTGCTCGACGCCCTCGTGCTCGAGCGTGCGCCGGCCGTACTCCGCCGCACTGGTGATGGGCGCGTAGTCCGGGTGCAGGATGGCCACCCGCTCCGCGCCGAGCCGGGTGGCCGCGTCGTGGGCGAACGCGACGGTCGCGGCCCAGGTGCCGCCGGACCACTGCCACGACGCGAGGCTCGTCGCCGAGCTTTCGCTGATGGGGATGCCGCCGACGAACGGCACGCCGTTCTCGGCGAGCGTGTCGATGCCGGTGCCGAACACGTCGATGCCGCCGAGCACGGCCGGCACGCCCTCCTGGACGAACTGCTGCGCGCAGCGGGTGGAGCCCTCGGGGCTGAACCCGGTGTTGCACACCTCGACCTGCAGCGGGCGACCGCGGACGCCGCCGAGCTGGTCGTTGACGAACGCGACCGCTGCCTGCACGGCGGACGACAGCTCCGGGTAGCTGCCGGCGGGGGTGTTCTCCTGGTTGAGCATGCCGAGCACGATCGGGTCGCCCGTCGCCCGCTCCGCGCCGTCCGGCACCAGGTCCGACAGGCTCGAGCGGCGTGCGCACTCCAGCACGTCGTCGGCGCAGCCCTCCGACGTCGGCGACGCCGCGGCCGAGGTCACCTCGCCCGCCGACGCGTCCGCGGCGCGGTCCTCGCTGCACCCGGTGAGCAGCACCGCGGCGGCCACGAGCAGCACCGCCGTCGCTCGCCCCGCTGTCCCGACCGCCACCTGACCTCCACGTCGTCCGTGCCGCACTCGCACGCGCTCACCTTCCCACCTCCGGCCGATCCGTGTCCGGATGCGCGCCGATCTGCCGCCGCGGCTGCGGTGGCCCACACAGGTTCGACGCCGGGCACGGATCGGATGCGCGTCGGCTGCATCCGATCGGGGGCGTGGAGACGAAGGGACCTCCATGCGAACCGTTCGGACCCTCCTGCTGGCCCCACTCGCCGTCGTGCTCGCCTCGTGCGCCGCGATCCCGCCGGCCACGTCGACCGTGGCCTCGGTCGACGTCGAGCGCTACCTCGGCACCTGGTACGAGGTCGGCAGCGTCAAGCAGTTCTTCTCGTTCGGGCTCGTGAACACGACGGCGAACTACTCGCTGCTCCCCGACGGCTCGATCCGCGTCGAGAACTCCGGCAACTACTTCACGGCGGACGGGCCCGAGTCCCGCATCGTCGGATCCGCCCGTCCGGTCGACGCCACCAACGCCCGGCTCGACGTCTCGTTCACCGGTCCCAGCGGCGGCAACCCGCCCGGCAACTACTGGATCGTGGACCTGGACGCCGACTACCGGTGGGCGATCGTCAGCGATCCCACCGGCACCAGCGCCTTCCTGCTGTCGCGCACCCGGTCGGTGAGCCCCGAGCTGTATGGCGAGCTCGTCGACCGAGCCGCGGCGAAGGGTGTGGACGTGACGAACCTGACCCCGACCGAGCAGCCCGGCAGCGGCACCGCCCCGACCGAACGGAACGCCGCCGGCGGGGTAGACACGACCCGGTGACGACCTCCACCCGAGCGACCACCCCGACCGGTCCGGCGCCGCTGCACGTCGCCGCCGAGCTCACCCTGGAGCGGTTGAGCGACTTCCTGGCGGCCGAGACCGAGCGCTGGTCGGCCGTCGACCCCGACCTGGCGCCGGTGCTGCGCGAGCTCGACCGGTTCTGCGCGGGCGGCGGCAAGCGCGTGCGCCCGGGCTTTGCGTACTGGACCTTCCTCGGTGCGGGGGGCGCGTCCGACGATGCGCGCATCGTGGACCTGTGCGCAGGTCTGGAGCTGCTGCACTCGTTCGCCCTGTTGCACGACGACGTGATGGACGGCTCGGACACGCGCCGGCACCACGAGACCACCCACGTCGCGGCGGCCCGCCGGCACCTGGCCTCCGCGTGGCGCGGGGAGGCGCGTCGGTTCGGCGAGGGCGTCGCGATCCTGCTGGGCGATCTGGCCCTGACCTACGCCGACCGGCTCCTGGGCGGCGCCGACCCGGTGACCCGGGGCGTGTACGACGAGTTGAAGACCGAGCTGATGGTCGGCCAGTACCTGGACCTGGTGAGCGCCGCCCGCGGTGACGTCGACGGCGCGCGAGGCCAGCGGATCGTGCTCTACAAGTCGGCGAAGTACACCGTCGAGCGCCCGATGCACCTCGGCGCGGCGCTGGCCGGCCGCTACGAGGAGCTGGGCCCCCGGCTCAGCGAGGTGGGCGTGCCGCTCGGCGAGGCCTTCCAGCTGCGCGACGACCTGCTCGGTGTGTTCGGCGACCCGAGCGCGGTCGGCAAGCCCGTGGGCGACGACCTGCGCGAGGGCAAGGCGACCCCGCTGCTGAGCCTGGCGACCGAGCGTGCGGACGCCGGCCAGCGCACCGGGCTCGCGCTGGTCGGCACGGACCTGGACCCCGAGGACGTCGCTCGGATCTGCCAGGTCCTGGACGACACGGGTGCGACCGCAGCGCTCGAGGAGCGGATCGACCAGCTGACGGACCGTGCGATCGGCTCGCTCGAGCGCCTCCCGCTCGAGGAGCCGGGACGCTCCGCGCTGGTGGCCCTGGCGGCCTACGTCGGTCGGCGCGAGCGATGAAGGTCGTCGTCGTCGGCGCCGGGCTCGGCGGCCTGGCCGCGGCCTGCCACCTGGTGGGAGCGGGACACGACGTGGTGGTCGTCGAGCGGGACGACGCGCCCGGCGGACGCGCCGGGACCTGGGAGGTCGGCGGCTACCGCTTCGACACCGGCCCGACGGTCTTCACGATGGTCGACCTGCTCGAGCGCACCTTCGCCGCGGCCGGCGCCTCGATGTCGGACCACGTGCGGATGACCCGGCTCGACCCGGCCTACCGGGCGAGCTACGCCGACGGGTCGGAGCTGTACGTGCGGGCCGGCCGAGCGGCGATGGCCGAGGAGATCCGCCGGGTGTGCGGCGACGCCGATGCCGCGGCGTTCGGCCCCTTCTGCGACTGGCTGGCCGAGCTGCACCGGGTCGAGGTGCCGCACTTCATCGACCGCAACTTCGACTCGCCGCTCGGGTTGGCCTCGAACCCTCGGGCCGCGCTCGACCTGGTCCGGCTCGGCGGGTTCGGCAAGCTCGAGGCCAAGGTCCGGAGCTTCTTCCGGGACGACCGGCTGCACCGCCTGTTCTCGTTCCAGGCCCTCTACGCCGGCCTGTCGCCGTTCGACGCGCTCGCCCTGTACGGGGTCATCACCTACATGGACACCGTCGCCGGCGTGTGGTCGCCAG
Organism: Actinomycetes bacterium; assembly: GCA_023423215.1. GTDB lineage: Bacteria > Actinomycetota > Acidimicrobiia > Acidimicrobiales > Microtrichaceae > JAFAFZ01. The sequence goes on along the minus strand of JAFAFZ010000470.1, from coordinate 244 downwards.
AGGGCGGCATCCACGCGGTGGCGCGTGGCCTGGCCAGGGCGGCCGAGTCCGCCGGGGCGCAGCTCCACTTCGGCGATCCGGTCGTGCGGATCGAACGGCGGCCGGGATCGGGCGCGGTCAGCGGGGTGCGCACCGCGGGCGGCGTGCGTCACGACGCGGACGTGGTGGTCGCCAACCCCGACGTCCCCGCGGTCTACCGCGAGCTGCTCTCGAGCACCCCGCCGTGGCGTGCGCGGCGGGGCAC
>JAFAFZ010000417.1 GCA_023423215.1 Actinomycetes bacterium | reverse complement strand
CTCGTCGATGAACACGACGTCGTCGGGCAGCCACCAGCTGGCGACACGGCCTTCGAGGAACGCGACGACGTCGTCCTTGGTGAGCGACTCGCCCTCGCGAGCGACGACGCAGGCCAAGGGGCGTTCTCCCCACTTGGGGTGCGGAACGCCGATCACCGCCGCCTCGGCGACCGACGGATGCGCCATGATCTCGTTCTCCAGTTCGACCGAGGAGATCCACTCCCCGCCGGACTTCACCACGTCCTTCGTGCGATCCACGATGCGGACGTAACCCGACTCGTCGATCACGGCGACGTCGCCGGTGCGCAGCCAGCCGTCATCGGTGAAGGACTCCGGCGCGCGCGGGTCGTCGTAGTACGTGGCCGCGATCCACGGCCCGGCGGCCTGCAGCTCGCCGCGCTGCTCACCGTCCCAGGCCAGCTCCTCACCGGTGGCCTGGTCGACGATGCGCAGCTCGACCCCCAACAACGCGGGTCCCTGCGTGGCGCGCAGGTCCGCGAGCTCGTCCTCGCCGAGGTCACGGAGCCAGGACCGCGTGATCGCCATCGACGCCACCGGGCTGGTCTCGGTCATGCCCCAGGCCTGCAGGATCGGCAGGCCGGTCTGCTCCTTGTAGGCCTCGGAGAGCGCACGCGGGACGGCCGAACCGCCGCACGGGATCGCCCGCAGGCTCGAGGTGTCCTGGCCCTCGAGCTCGGGCAGCACGCCCATCCAGATGGTCGGCACGCCGGCCGGGACCGTCACGCGCTCCTCGACGATCAGAGAGGCGAGCGCCGGCGGGGTCATGCGTGGCCCCGGCAGGACGAGCTTCGCCCCCGACGCCACGCCCGCATGCGCCAGTCCCCACGCGTTCGCGTGGAACATCGGCACGACGGGCATCACCGTGTCCGACTCGCGGATGCCGACGCTGTCCGCCTGCAGCACGCCGAGGGTGTGCAGGTACGTCGAACGGTGCGTGTAGACCACGCCCTTCGGGTTGCCCGTGGTGCCGGACGTGTAGCACATCGACGCGGCGCGGTGCTCGTCCTCGACGTGCCACTCCGTGGGCGCGGCGGCGGCCAGCAGCTCCTCGTAGTCGAGCAGCTCGACGCCGTCGGGATCCGGCGCCTGCCCGCCGTCCTCCATCACGACGAGGTGCCGGACGGTGTCGAAGGTCGGCAGCAGCGGCGCGAGCAGGCCGAGCAGCGAGCGGTCGACGAAGATCACCTCGTCCTCGGCGTGGTTGACGATGTAGGTGACCTGCTCCGGGAACAGCCGGATGTTGAGCGTGTGCAGCACCCGCCCGCTGCACGGCGCGGCGAAGTAGAGCTCGAGGTGGCGCGCGGTGTTCCAGGCGAAGGTCGCGACACGTCCGTCGGCCGAGATGCCGAGGTCGTCGAGCACGCCGCCCAGGCGCCGCGTGCGCTCGGCCCACTCGCCGTAGGTCGTGCGCTCGACCCCCGTCGCGGTGCCGGTCACGACCTCCTTGCGCGGCGTGTAGCACTCGGCGCGGTGGAAGAAGTGGGTCAGCGTGAGCGGTCGGTCCTGCATCGTGCCCTGCATGGCACCCCCCTGTGGTCGTGCGACTCTGACGGCGATCGGCGAGTGACGGATCTCCGCCACGGGATGGTGACGGGAGGCGGTCCGCTCGGCGGTAGCGTGACGGAGCCTACGCGGCCTGTGACGTCCGTCGCTCCCGCCCGCACGACGTCCACGGACCCACCACACCATGACCGATCGCCTGCTCGAGACGCCCCATCCCACCCCGCCGCGCTGGTTCCTCCCGGCCGTCGGCGCGTCCATCATCGCCCTCATCGTCGCCAACAACGTCGGCAACGTCGTGTGGTCCTGCGCCGTGGTGTCGGACCCGGGCAAGGCCTCGTCCATGTGCACGTGGCCGGTCATCAACGCGTTCGCGGACAACCCGCTCGGCCTGCTCGCGCTGAACAGCTCGAACAAGTACCTGCTCGCCACCTCGGTGCTCACCTCGTGGCTGCCGTACACGATCGTCGCGCTCGTCCGCCTGATGCTGCCGGACCCGCTCTTCTACCTGCTCGGCTACGTCTACCGGGGCCGCGCGCTCGGATGGGCCCGGCAGGTCTTCCCCGGCATGGACCCGCTGTTCGACCAGTTCGAGCACGAGGGCGGCTCGACCCGGCGGCTGCTCGATGCCGCTGTGTTCATCGCCCCCAACAACCCCGTCTGCCTGCTCGCCGGCGTGGCCGCGATGCCCTGGCGGCGGTTCCTGCTGCTGAGCGTCAGCGGCACGATCGGCCGCATCGCGCTGATGCGTGCGCTGGGCCTGATCTTCGAGGACCAGATCAAGGACCTGCTCGACATCGTGGCCCGCTACCAGCGGTGGTTCACGATCGGCTCGGTCGTGCTCGTGGTGCTCTTCCTGATCTACCAGGTCGTCGGCCGTCGTGGCCTCGTCGGCGGCGTCGAGTCGCTCGACGACGAGCTGGGCGACGACTGAGCGGCTGCTCCCCCGGCGTGGGGCCGGCTCAGAGCCCGAGCAGCTGGTCCAGGCCCACGGTCACGCCGGGGTGGTCCGCGACCTGCTTGACCGCCAGCACGACGCCCGGCATGAAGCTGCTGCGATCGATCGAGTCGTGGCGGATGGTCAACGTCTGCCCGGTCGTGCCGAGCAGGACCTCCTGGTGCGCGACCAGGCCGCGCAGCCGCACCGAGTGCACGGGGATGCCGCCCGGGCCGACGCCGCCGCGTGCGCCGTCGACGACGTGGTGCTCGGTGGGGTCGGCCGTCCACTCGGTCGAGGCCTCGGCCATCTTCTGCACCGTCATCATCGCCGTGCCCGAGGGCGCGTCGATCTTCGCGTCGTGGTGGAACTCGATCACCTCGGCGGACTCGAAGTACGGGGCGGCGAGCGCGGCGAAGTGCATCATCAGGACGGCGCCGATCGCGAAGTTCGGCGCGATGACGCAGTTCGACGAGGTGAACTCCGAGCGGAACCGGTCCAGCTCGTCGTCCGAGAAGCCGGTCGTGCCGACCACGGCGTGAACCCCGTGGGCCGCCAGCCACGCCAGGTTCTCGACCGAGGCGGAGCGCTGCGAGAAGTCGACCACGACCTCGGCGTCGGTGCGCTCGAACGCGCTGGCCTCGCCCGAGATGCGCAGGTCCGAGTCGACGCCGGTCACCGTGCGCAGGTCGATGCCCCGGTAGCTCGGGTCGACGGCGGCGACCAGCTCGAGGTCCGGATCCTCGGCGATCGCCTGGCACACCGTGGAGCCCATGCGTCCACCCGCACCGAACACGCCCACGTTGATCGTCATGGCCCGGAGTGTAGGACCGCGCCCGGAACGCCCCCGAACCGCTCCCCGCCCCGCCCGACTCCCGAACTCGGAACGGATCGACCGTTCCACGAACGGAACGTTCCGAGAAGCTCGACCCGCCCACCAACTCGGAACGGATCGACCGTTCCACGAACGGAACGTTCCGAGAAACCGCGCGGGAAACGCGAACGGTCAGCCGCCCTCGAAGAGGTCCCGGCGCGGCTCGTCGAGGTAGACCGGGTCGCGGCCGTGGTCGAACGCGCGGATCGCCTCGGGCAGGTTGTCGGTGAACCCGGCCATCAGCTGGTTGCGGTCCTCGAACTCGATCGCCGCAGCCAGGCTCGAGATCTCCTGCTCGACCCAGAGCGACTGCTTGGTCGCCTCGAGGCCGTAGTGCGAGTAGCGGCACATCGAACGAGCCATGTCGAGCGCCTCGTCCAGGAGCTGGTCGTCCGGCACGACGCGCGACACCAGGCCCATGCGCAGCGCCTCGGCGGCGTCGACGCGGCGGCCGGTCAGCAGCAGGTCGTTCGAGTTCGCCCCGCCGATGAGCCGCGGCAGGATCCACCCCGCACCCATCTCGGCCGAGGTGAGCCCGTTGACGATGCCGGTGGCGTTGAACTCGGTGGACTCCGCAGCGATGCGCAGGTCGGCGCCGAGCGCCAGGCACATGCCGCCGCCGTAGGCGGGGCCGTTCACCGCGGCGATCACCGGCTGCGGGATGGCGCGCAGGCGGCGCGTCAACTGCGAGTAGATCCCCATGGACCGGCTCGCGATGCGGTGCACCGAGAGGTGGTCGATGTTCGGGATGATGCCGTAGTCCTTCAGGTCGAGGCCCGAGCAGAAGGCGCGACCGGTGCCGGTGAGGATGACGATGCGAACGAGGTTGTCGCGGCCGACCTCGGCGAGCGCTCCGTCCAGCTCGACGGACAGGTCGATCGACAGCGCGTTGAGCCGGTCGGGGCGGTTCAGCCGCACCACGCGGATCTCGTCACCGACCTCGTCGACCTCGACCAACGACATGCTGCTCCCCCGTGTGCCCTCGGACC
>JAFAFZ010000320.1 GCA_023423215.1 Actinomycetes bacterium | reverse complement strand
CGCCGCGACCGCTGGTGTCGATCGTGACACCGGTCTACGACCCCGACGCCACCGTGCTGCAGGAGTGCCTGGACTCGGTGCTCGCCCAGACGTGGACCCGCTGGGAGCACGTGCTCGTCGACGACGCCTCGCCGTCGGCGCACGTCTGGCCGCTGCTCTCCGCCGCTGCGGCGGCCGACCCCCGCGTCGTCGTGCACCGCCGAGTTGCCAACGGCGGCATCGTCGCCGGGTCGAACGACGCGCTCGACCGCGCGAGCGGGGACATCATCGTGCTGCTCGACCACGACGACCTGCTGGAGCCGCACGCGCTCGAGCGGATCGTCGAGGCCTTCGCGTCCGCGGACGACGTGGACTACGTGTACTCCGACGAGGACGTGCTGATCCTCGAGGGGCGCTACGCCGACCCCTTCTACAAGCCGGACTGGTCGCCGGAGCGGTTCCGCAACCAGATGTACACCTGCCACGTCTCGGCGTTCCGTGCCGAGCTGGTGCGAGAGGTCGGCGGGTTCCACGACGGGTTCGACGGCTCCCAGGACTGGGACCTGGTGCTGCGGGTGACCGAGCGGGCTCGGCGCATCGTGCACGTGCCCGAGGTGCTCTACCACTGGCGGGTCGTCCCGGCGTCGGTGCTCTCGGGCGAGGACGTCAAGCCCTACGCGTACGAGTCCGCCCGGCGCGCGCTCGAGGCCCACGCCGAACGCGTCGGCCTGGACGCGGACGTGGTCGAGGGCGTGCCGCGTGGCTACTTCCGGCTGGTCCGGCGCCACCGCGAGCACCCGCTGGTCAGCATCGTGATCCCGACCCGCTGCTCCTCGGGGCTCGTCTGGGGTGCCGAGCGGGTCATGGTCGTCGAGGCGGTGCGCAGCATCGTCGAGCGCTCGACCTGGCCGAACTACGAGATCGTCCTCGTCGTCGACGAGCCGGCCGACGCCGAGGTGCTCGACCACCTCGCCGAGCTGGCCGGGGGCCGCCTGCGCACCGTGCCCTACGCCAAGCCGTTCAACTTCAGCGAGAAGTGCAACCTGGGCGCCCTGCACGCGCGTGGCGACGTGCTGCTGTTCCTGAACGACGACGTGCAGGTCCTGGACGCCAACTGGATCGAGGTGCTGGTCGGCTTCGTCCGCGAGCCCGACGTCGGTGCCGCGGGCCTGATGCTCCTCTTCGAGGACGGCCGCGTGCAGCACGCCGGGCACGTGTACCTGGGCGGCAACCCCGGGCACCTGATGTTCGGCCAGATGCCCGGCAGCGACCGGAACCGGCTGGCGCTCTCGCTCGACCGCGAGGTCGCCGGGGTGACCGCCGCGTGCATGGCGATGCGGCGAGGGGTCTTCGACGAGGTCGGCGGCTTCTGCACGCTGTTCGCCGGGAACTACAACGACGTCGACCTGTGCTGCAAGGTGCGCCACCAGGGGTACCGCATCGTCGTGTCCGCGCAGGCCCGGCTGCACCACTTCGAGTCGCTCACCCGCGACCCGACCGTGGACCCGCGCGAGCTCGATCTCCTGCGCTCACGGTGGTCGCCCGAGCTCGTGGCCGACCCCTACTACAACCCGAACCACGACCAGCGGTTCGACAACTACCCGCACCCCGTCGGCTACCCCTGACGCCCGGGCACTCCTGCGTCGCTGCTCGGGGCAGGGGTTCAGCGGCTGCGCACGTCGAGCGCGGCCGAGATCTCGTCGAGCTGCTCGGTCAGGTGCTCGGTCAGGCGGCGCACGTCGTCACGCACCGTCGGCAGCGAGGCCATCGACTCCTGGAGCTCGTCGATGCGACGCGTCGCCTCGCCCACCGCGGCCTCGAGCCGGTCGAGCCGCTCGAGCATCGCCGGGATGGCCCGGACCGAGGCCACGGTGCCGATCGCCCGCCTGGCGCTGCTCGGACTGGTGGCTCCCATGGTGCTCCCGGTGGTGACCCCGGCGGCGTCGGCCGTCGGACGGTGGCCGATCATAGGTGCTGGTCGCGGCCAGAATGGCGGGCGTGCAGCTGCTCGTCGTGACCACCTCGACCCGGGCCGCGTGGTCCTCGGCCGCGGTCGGATCGTGGCGCCGGACCCACCCCGAGCTGCAGGTCCGGACCCTGCTCGCCGACGGCCGGGTGCTGCGCCCGGTCGACGGGTCGTCGGTCCGGCTGGCCGGGACCCGGGTCGGACCGCTGCGCTACGTGGACCTGGTCCTGGCGTTCGGCGAGCGCGCTGCGGCCTGGGCCGCGCTGCCGTGGGTGCTCGGGTCGCTCGAGCTGCCCGCCGGCGAGCCGGTGGTCGTCGTGGACGACACGCTGCGGGCATCGGGCCCGACGGGCGACGCGCTGGCTGTGCCGTCCGGCGCCGACGCGCTCGCGCGCGCTGCGCACCGCGACGACCGCACCGACCTGCCGTGGGGCGGTTGCCTCCCGGGCCTGGTCGTGCTGGCCCGACCGGACGTCGCGCTCCTGGAGTGGTGGCGCCACCGCACGCTCGCCGAGCTCGCCACGGTCGACGACGACGAGGCGGCGCCCGCCGCACCTGGTCGTCCGGACGAGTTCCTG
>JAFAFZ010000307.1 GCA_023423215.1 Actinomycetes bacterium | reverse complement strand
TGCTTAAGTTGTGTATACTACCCCGCCCCACGACGGCCCACACGACCGATCGGGCGCCGTAGCCGATCCGACCGAAGCGCACGACGACCGGGCGGTCGGTGCGCAGGCGCTTGGTGAACGAGGCCTCGATCGCGTGGTGCCAGAACTGGTACACGGCGTAGCCGATGATGACGACGCCGATCGCGCCGACCAGCCACGGCCCCATGGGCCAACCAAGCACCGTGGCGGTCAGGGTGCGCTCTGCCCCACCCTCGCCGCCACCGGCTCCGCCGCCGCTCGACCCGCCGCTCCAGTTCGCGATGGTCAGCGAGGTCCCCACGATCGCGAGCGTCACGTAGAACACGCCCTGGCCGGCGAACTTCAGACGGTCCTTCGGCTCGTCGCCCTCGACCGGGTCTCCGACGACCGCGTCGAGGAACCGCCAGGCCGCCAGCGCGAACAGCGCGAGCGTCATCGCCACCAGGAGGAACCGCCCGAAGGGCTGTTCGCCGATCCAGGCGAGCGCCCCCTCGGACGAGGCCGACTCGTCGGGTGAGCCGAACGCCAGCTGGAGTGCGAGCAACGCCACGATGGCGTACAGCACGCCCCTGCCGACCAGCCCGATCCGGCCCAGGGTGTCCTTCCCGTCGGAGGCCGAGTCGGGCATCGCTGTGCGGGCGGCTTGGGTGCCTCGGTGCAGCAGGTCGACCATCTCGAGCTCCTTCATCGTGCCGCGTCACTTCCGCAACGGCGATACCTCGCGGCGGCCAGGTCCGAAACCCACGGCTACAGGATCTCTGGCGCCCCTCCCGCGCCACCGCGTGGGAACATGGCCGTCATGGATGTCGCCGATGCCTGACCACCCCGCGGGTCCACCGGGGTGGAACGACCACTGGGAGCTCGAGTGGTCCACGCACGGACGACCGGGCCTGGTGCCCTGCCGGGTCGTGCGCATCGACAAGGGCGGCATCATCGTCGCCCGCAAGCCCGGCGACGAGCTGCTCGTGATCGCCGCGAAGGCCGTCCGCCGTGTGGTGGTCGGCGACGTCTGCGGGCTCGACCCCTCCGCCGGCCGCGTCGAGCAGATCCTGGACCGGCAGACGGTCTTCGAGCGCCGCTCCCCCGGCGTCGCGCGCGACCAGCTCCAGCTGCAGTCGCGCCCCCTGGCGGCGAACATGGACCTGGTCTTCGTGCTCCAGCCGCTCGACGCCGGCGTGAACCCGCCCCGGCTCGCCCGTGAGCTCGTGCTCGCCTGGGAGAGCGGAGCGCAGCCGGTCGTGCTGCTGACCAAGACGGACCTGGTCGACGACGCCCACGTCACCGAGCAGGTCGAGCTCGCCCGCCGGTTCGCCCCCGAGGTCGAGGTGCACGCGGTCTCGACGCGGCGCGAGCACGGGCTCGACGCGCTGCGCCCCCACCTGGGCGCGGGCCACGTGATCGCCCTGCTCGGTGCGTCGGGCGCCGGCAAGTCGTCGCTGGTCAACGCGCTCGCCGGTCGAGCGGTGCAGCTCGTCGCCGAGGTGCGCGACCAGGACCGTCGCGGCCGCCACACGACCACCGCCGGTCAGATCATCGAGCTGACCGACGGCGCGCTGCTCATCGACACCCCCGGCATCCGCGGCGTGGGCTTGTGGTCAGCGGACGACGGCTTCGAGAAGGCGTTCGAGGACCTGAGCGACTTCGTGCAGCAGTGCCGCTTCGACGACTGCACGCACACCAACGAGCCGGGCTGCGGGCTGCTGGCCGCGGTCCAGGCAGGCAGGATCGGTGCCGACCGCGTCGAGGTGTGGCAGCAGCTCGCGCAGGAGCTCGACCACCTCGAGGACGGCCTCGAGGAGCGCCAGCGCGAGGAGCGTCGTGAACGCAACCAGCGCGCCCGTCGCAAGGCGAAGCGCCGGGACCCCGATGCGCCGATCACGAACTCGGCACGCTCCTACGACCCCGACGCCGACGAGTTCGACGACGACCTGGACGACGAGGACGAGCCGGAGGACTGAACCGAGGACCGAGCCGGCGACCGGGCCGCAGCGCCCGACCGAGCCGCCGACGCTCAGGCGCCGATCCGCGCCTCGATCGCTCGGGCCGCGGCCAGCACGGCCTCACCGTGCTGCTTGCCGGGCGATCGACCCAGGCGGTCGATCGGTCCTGAGACGCTGACCGCGGCGACCACGTCGCCGTCGGGGTCGTGCACGGCGGCCGAGACCGAGGCGACGCCGGGCTCTCGCTCGCCGACCGTCTGGAGCCACCCCGCTCGGGTGTGCTCGCCCGAGAGGACGCGTCCGGCCGACCCGACGTCCATCGGGAGCGCGGCGCCCACCGGCACGATCGTCCGCAGGCCGTGGGGCGACTCGAGCGCGGCGATGCAGACGCGGTGCACGCCGTCGCGCACGTAGAGCTGCACGGACTCGCCCGTGGCGTCGCGCAGATCTCCCAGCGCGGGGCGAGCGCGATCGGCCAGCGGGTACTGCTCGGCGGCGGCGCGGCCCAGCGCGATGACGTGCAGGCCGAGGGCGAAGCGCCCGTCCTCGGTGCGTCGCAACAGGCCGTGCGCCTCGAGGGCGACGGCGAGGCGGTGTGCCGTCGCCCTCGACAGGCCGGACCCCGCCACCAGCTCGGCGAGCGTGCGCGGCTGTTCGGCCACCAGGCCCAACAGGCCGAGTGACTTGTCGAGGACGCCCACACCACTTACGATCGGTTCCATCAGCCGGGAACGGTATCTCACATTCTGAGATGCTGTCCAGCGCTGGTGCCGCCAACCGCCACCACCCCGGGAGCACCGTCGTGTCGAGCACTCCACCCCGCACACTGGCCGAGAAGGTCTGGGACCGCCACGTGGTCCGGTCCGCCGAGGGCGAACCGGACCTGCTCTACATCGATCTGCACCTCGTGCACGAGGTCACCTCGCCGCAGGCCTTCGACGGGCTGCGCATGGCCGGCCGCACGGTCCGTCGCCCCGACCTGACGGTCGCCACCGAGGATCACAACGTGCCGACCGAGCACATCGACCAGCCGATCGCGGACCCGATCTCCCGCAAGCAGGTCGACACCCTCCGGGCGAACGCCGAGCAGTTCGACGTCGTCGAGTTCCCGATGGGCTCGCCCCAGCAGGGCATCGTGCACATCATCGGCCCCGAGCAGGGGTTCACGCTGCCGGGCATGACCATCGTCTGCGGTGACTCGCACACCTCGACCCACGGCGCGTTCGGCTCGCTGGCGTTCGGCATCGGCACCTCCGAGGTCGAGCACGTGCTGGCGACCCAGACGCTGCCCCAGGCCCGGCCGAAGACGCTGGCCGTCAACGTCGACGGCGAGCTGCGCCCCGGCGTCACGGCCAAGGACGTGATCCTGGCCATCCTCGGCGTGCTCGGCACCTCCGGCGGGATCGGCTACATCGCCGAGTACCGCGGGTCGGCGATCCGCTCCCTCTCGATGGAGGGGCGCATGACCGTCTGCAACATGAGCATCGAGGCGGGCGCGAAGGCCGGTCTGATCGCCCCGGACGAGGTCACCTTCGAGTACCTGAAGGGCCGCCCCCACGCGCCGTCGGGCGAGCTGTGGGACGCGGCGGTCGAGGACTGGCGCACGCTCGTCACCGACGAGGGCGCCACCTACGACAAGGAGGTGTTCCTGGACGCCGCGGACATCGAGCCGTACGTCAGCTGGGGCACCAACCCGGGCCAGGTCATCAAGCTGTCCGACACGATCCCGTCGCCGGACGACTTCGACGACGCCACGCTGCGCAACGCCGCCGAACGCGCCCTCGAGTACATGGGCCTGGACGCCGGCCAGCCGTTCACGTCGGTCCCGGTCGACACGATCTTCATCGGATCGTGCACGAACGGTCGCATCGAGGACCTGCGAGCCGCCGCCGAGGTCGCCAAGGGCCGCACGGTCGCCGACGGCGTGCGCACCCTCGTCGTCCCCGGCTCCCACGCGGTCAAGGCGCAGGCCGAGGCCGAGGGCCTCGACCAGGTGTTCATCGAGGCCGGGTTCGACTGGCGTGAGCCGGGCTGCTCGATGTGCCTCGCGATGAACCCGGACAAGCTGAGCGTCGGCGAACGCTCCGCCTCGACCTCGAACCGCAACTTCGAGGGTCGCCAGGGCCGCGGCGGCCGGACCCACCTGGTCTCGCCCGCCGTCGCCGCCGCAACCGCCATCGCCGGCCACTTCGCCGCCCCCGACGACCTCTGAGCAGGAGCACGACATGGACGCAGTTCGCATCATCAACGGCACCGCGGTCCCGCTCGACCGCTCCGACGTCGACACCGACCAGATCATCCCCAGCGACTGGCTGAAGCAGGTCGAGCGCACCGGCTTCGAGAAGGGCCTCTTCTCGGAGTGGCGCGACGACCGCGACTTCGTGCTCAACCAGGAGCAGTACCAGGGCGCGTCGATCCTGGTCGCGGGGCCGAACTTCGGCACCGGCTC
>JAFAFZ010000240.1 GCA_023423215.1 Actinomycetes bacterium | reverse complement strand
CGGACGCGTCGTGGCAGTTCATCGTGATGACGTAGCTCCACCGCCCGGCCTCGTGACGCACGTGCGTCGCCCCGACGACCGGCTCGGGCTGCAGCACGCCGTGGTGCAGGAAGCTGCGACCGGTCGCCGCGATCGGCGCGTCGGGTGCGACCAGCACGCCGTCCGCGCGGGCGGTGCGCAGCACCAGGTCACGGTCCGCGCCACCCAGCGCGTCACCGATGCCGACCGGGCCACCCGAGAGCGCGGCGAGCGCCGCCTCGGCACCCGGGTCGGTGCTGCCGCCGTGGCCGTCCGAGCGGAACACGTCCTTGAACGGCCAGAGCCCCAGCGGACGCGCCATGGCGTTCGTGTAGAGGAACCAGGCCCACAGCAGCTCGGGCGGCACCAGGTAGCCGTGGTCGCCCGAGGTGCGGATCGAGGTCAGCTGGCCGAGCGTCGTCGACGCCATGAAGTCCGCCGGCGTCGCCATGCACCACTGCGCGGTCATGCCCCGCTCGGCGAGCGCACGGTCCAGGCCCTGCTGCCACTCGAGCGCACGACCCGGCTCGGCGCGCAGGCCGCGCACGCCCAGGAAGCACTCGACGAGCCAGTCGTGCTCGAAGGTCTCGACACCCCACGACACCGCCTGGTCCAGGTAGGCCTCGTACAGGTCGACGCCCTTCGGGTGGGCGTACTCACCGTCGATCCAGCAGTCGAACTCGTCGACGTAGGGCGAGTCCGAGGACAGGTGCCGCGTGTGGGTCACCAGCGGCGGGGAGTCCAACTCGTCGCGCAGCTGGTGCAGCCCGTCCGGGAGGATGTCGTCGCGCGCCTGCCAGCGCTCGAGCCCGGTGGGCGGCACGTCCCACTCGTCGGTGTCGAAGGGCCGGATCGTGCGGTGCGGGTAGAACCACGAGTCCAGCTGCACCGCCGCGTACGGGATGCGTCGTTCGCGCAGGTCGGCCAGGGTCGCCCGCAGCGTCTCGGTCACCGTGCGGCCGCCCTCGGTCCGGTACCAGTAGGCCGCGCCGTTGTCGGTCCAGTACGACACCTTCGAGCCGACCGTGTCGATGCCACGCGGCAGGCGACGAGTGTTCGCCCGGCGCCGCAGTATGGCGGCCCAGCGGTCCAGGCACTCGCGTGCGTCACGACCGGCGACGACGGCGAGCTCGGTGCCGAAGCCCTTGGGAACCGCCTCCAGGTCGCCGTGCCACCCGCAGCGCACGCCGTCCGCGACGGCCGCGGCGTCGGCGGGCACGGCGATGACCTGCTCGTGGAACGAGTCGAACGGCGCCAGCATGATCGTGCCGACCTCGGCCACGAGGAACAGCGGCTGCATCACCGGCGGGCGGAACGGCCAGCGCACCCAATCCTCGAAGTTGGGCCCGGCCGCGGTGGGCAGCGCGAACTCCATGTACTGGTAGCCGAAGCTGCTGGCGTCGTCGGGGGCACCGCCGTCGGCACGCTCGGTCGGGTGGAACGCGGGCCACGCGACGCTCGGCTGCTCGAAGGTGCCGGTCGCCAGGTCCGAGGTGATCCCGGCCGGTGCTCGCAGCGAGAACACCAGGATCGGCTCGTCGTCGTAGGCGCAGACCGAGGCGGCGCGCCGGCCCGCCGGGTGCTCGGCGCGGCCGACGCCCAGCCACGCCGTCGCACGCCAGGCGCCCAGGTCGTCGACGCCCTCGATCGGCGTGCCCTCGCCGAGCGTGACCGCGGCGCCGGCGCGCTGCAGCTCGCCCGGGCCGAACCAGTCGTCGTGACCGGCGTAGGAGATGGTGACGGTGCCCTCGTCCGAGATGCGGACCGCCAGGCCCCCGGCGGCGACGTGTTCGATGCGCGACATGCCGCGCAGTCTGCCGCGTGGCCGGACCGCACGCCGCAGTGCTCGCACGCGCATCGGTGGTGCAGGCGGGCCGACCAAGGGCCGGCGCCGACGTGACGAGCGCACGCGCAACGGTGGCACGAACGGTCCCGTCGACCGTCCGCACCACCGCTGCTCACCGGGACCCCCGCCTTCCGTCAGGTACTGCCCGCGGCAGCGGGCGTCCGGCGTCCCTGTGGATCTGTCGCTCCGACACCTGATCCGGCACCGGGACCAGGCGACCGGACCCTCGCCCGGATCAGGTGCTCTCGAAGAGGAACACGTTGCGACCGAGCTCGGTCGGCTCCTCGGTGTCGAGCGAGTTCGACGTGCACTCGTAGGTCCCGGTGCCGATGCCGATGCCGCCGGCCTGCTCGGGACCGCCGCCGACGGCGCCCACGAACTTCGTGCGCAGCGAGCTGGCGTAGTCCTGCTCGACCACCGCCAGCTGGCCGTTCGAGGCGGTCAGCCGGCCGTGGGCGACGCCGCGGGTCTGGTGGCCCATCTGGAAGCCGCCGACGTCGGAGAGCACCGGGGTGGAGTCGTCGAAGTCCATCGTGAACGACCCGTCCGCCTCGATCTCGAGCACGGTCCCCTCGCCACCGCCGAGCGACGTGGCGGGCATGCCCGTCGTGGTGTCCTGCATGGCGACCGCGTAGGCGACCCAGGTGCCGACCAGGCACTCGTCGACGTCGTCGGACGCCGCGCCGCCACCGCCCTCGCCGGCCTGCTCACACCCGTGGTCGAGGCCGACGACGGAGATCGACGCCGCGTCCGTGCCGCTGGCGACCGCGACGACGGCGCCGTCGCCCATCTGCTGGGCCGCGGGACGGTCAGCGGCGCCGGGGCACTCCAGCGCGACCTGCAGGTCGACCTCGCCCTCGGGGCTGATCTCGCCGAGGGTGCGATCCCACATCGCGGGCGGGCTCGGCGTCGGCGGCTCCTCGATCGTCGTCGTGGTCGTCGTGGTGGTCGTCGTGGCGTCCGACTCGACGGGGTCCAGGCCGGGCATCGGTGGGACCGCCACCGGCTGCGACTGGCCGCAGGAGCTGAGGATCGCCGCCACGGCGAGGAGGGCGACGACGAACGTCGCGGCGGGGGTGCGGAGCTGTCTCATGGAGCCAGGAGACCGCGTTCCCGGTCGCGTTCCGTGAGCAATCGCTACTCAACTTCGTGCGCACGTGGTGCTCGGTCAGCGCGGCGTGCGCAGCCGGGGCCGAGGGTCAGAGGTCGACGCCGCGCAGCGCGTCCGCCAGCTCGGAGCGGCGCGAGATGCCGAGCTTGCCGTAGACCCGCTGCAGGTGGTTGTCGACGGTGCGCGGCGAGACGAAGAGCGTGTCGGCGATGTCGCGGGTGGTGCGTCCGGCGGCGGCCAGCCCGGCGATCTCGCGCTCGCGGCGGGTGAGCACGGCGGTGCTGGCGCCGTGGGCGAGCATCGGCGTGCGCGGCTCGCCGCACTCGGAGGACCACGCCTCGGCGCGCCGGCGCGACGCCGAGGACGGCTTCGTCGACCCGGCAGCCCGGTGCGCGATCGACGCCTCGTT
>JAFAFZ010000222.1 GCA_023423215.1 Actinomycetes bacterium | reverse complement strand
CCCGGCGCCCCGGGCCCGATACCGTTTTGTGAGGGGAAGAACTTTGTGAGCGAACGGAACCCGAGGGAGAGCTCCGTGTACCAGACCGACACCACGCCCCTGGAGCCGCTGCTCCGCTACCTGTGGGACAACCACGCCACCGACCTGCACCTGTGCGCCGGGAGCGCCCCGCGTGTGCGCATCGACGGCAAGCTCTGGGCGATCCCTGGCGCCGACGACGTGACCGTCGAGTTCCTCGACGCCGTCCTGACGGGGCTGCTGCCCGAGGCCGATCGGGACCGCTACCTGGACGAGCGCCAGATCGACTTCGCGTTCGCCTGGGCGAGCGACGCCCGCGTCCGTGCCAACGCCTTCTTCCAGCTCGACCGGCCGGCGCTCGCGCTGCGCCTCATCCCGACGCAGATCCCGACTCCGGAGGAGATCGGCCTGCCCGACTCGACCGCGTCGCTGCTGACCCGTCCGCACGGCCTGGTGCTGATGACCGGCCCGACCGGCTCGGGCAAGTCGACGACGCTCGCCGCGATGATCGGTTGGATAAACCGCAACCGACCGCTGCACATCCTGACGATCGAGGACCCGATCGAGTACATCCACTCGCCGCAGATGGCGCTCGTCAACCAGCGTGAGGTCGGCCAGGACGCCACCAGCTTCGAAGAGGCGCTGAAGGGTGCGCTGCGAGAGGACCCCGACGTCGTGCTGGTCGGCGAGATGCGCGACCTCGAGACGATCCGCCTGACCCTGACCCTCGCCGAGACCGGCCACCTCGTGTTCGCGACGCTGCACACCAACGACGCCGCGCAGACGGTCGACCGCATCATCGACGTGTTCCCCGCGGATCAGCAGGACCAGATCCGCACGCAGTTCTCGATGTCGCTGGCGGCGGTCATCGCGCAGCGGCTCGTGCCGCGCATCGGCGGTGGTCGCGTCGCCGCCTACGAGATGCTGATCGGCACGCCGGCGATCTCGAACATCATCCGAGAGGGCAAGGTCCGCCAGCTGCGCAACCTGATCGCCACCGGCCAGAAGGACGGGATGATGGTGATGGAGCAGTCGCTCGCCCGTCTCGTCGCCGCCGGCATCATCACCTACGAGGACGCGTGCGCCGCGTCGGTGCACCCGGACGAGATCTCGGGTCTGGCCCAGCGCGGCCAGTTCGATCCCGACCTGCCCGCGCCCGCGCACTTCGTCGTCGGCGCCGGCACGCCGGGGTGAGCAGCACCGAGATCGTCCTGGTCGTCTTCGGAACGCTCGTCTACTTCGCCATCGGCTCGTTCACCTGCGTCGTCATCGACCGGCTCCCGGTCGAGCTCGACGAGGAGAACGAATACGGCGAGCGCTGGGACACACGCCCGTGGAGCGAGGTGTTCGGCGGGCACAGCCGCTGCTCGACCTGCGGCGAACCGGTCCGCCCGTACGACAACATCCCGGTCGTCTCGTGGCTGCTGCTCCGTGGGCGGTGTCGCGGCTGCGGGTCGCGAATCCCCGGCTTCCACCCGATCGTCGAGCTGATCTGCCCGCTCCTGTTCCTCGGCGCGGTGTGGGCGATCGGTGGGACCTGGCAGCTGCTGCCGGTGCTGTGGCTGATCCCGGTCGGCGTGGCCGTCTCGGCGATCGACCTGCGCACGCTGATCGTACCGACCCGCATCGTGTGGCCGGCGTTCTTCGTGACGGTCGCGTTGAGCGTCGTCGCCGCCGGCGTCGAGGGCGAGTGGAGCTGGCTGCTGTCGGCCGCCGTCGGCCTGGCCGTGCTGGCCGGTCCGCTCTTCGTGCTGTGGTTCCTGATCCCGCGGGGCATGGGCTTCGGCGACGTGCGCCTGTCGGTGCTGCTGGGCTGGAGCGTCGGGTTCTCCGCGGGCGTGCGCCCGGTGGCCGCCGCGGTGCTCGCGCTGGCCTGCCTGACGGTGTCCGCCGTCGTCGGCATCGTGTACGGCGTGATCGGTCTGAGCGCTCGCGGGCGCGACGCCAAGGTGCCGTTCGGCCCGGCGCTGGTCGTCGGCGCGTTCCTCTGCATCGCGCTGGCGCCCGAGATCCTGGATCCCTTCCAGGTGTACGCCCTGAGCTGAACCTCGCTCACGTATTTGCCCCTACAACTGCTGGTGAGGCTCTGGTAGGTTGGCGACAGAGCTACTGGGGGGCACCGCACACAGGGTTGGTGGCTCGGAGCGCTCGCTCCGTCCCAGTGTCCCCGACCCCGTCGAACGCCCGCCCCTTCGATGTCCCAGGGGAATCGCCGCCTCGATGGTCGACTACGAAGGGGCGGGCTTCTTCGCGAGTGCTCCCGCCCGCAGCGCAGGTCGGTGTCGACCGTCGGTACCGTGGCAGCGTGGAGTGGAAGTCCATCGAACGGGTGGTGCGCTCCCGGCGCGCGCACCCCTGGCTGCTCGCCGGACTGACGCTGTGGCTCGTCGCGTGCGGGTCGCCGCAGTCGTCGGCCATCGACATGAGCGTGCGCACCGAGCCGCCGGAGTGGTTCGCCGAGTACTCATCGAACGCCGACGGCCTGGGTGACGACCTGGTCGCGCTGGGCGACGGGACGGACAGCGCGCCGCCGCAGGTTCGCCGGGTCGACGGCACCTGGGCCGATCTCGTGCCGGTGCCGGCCGGGGGCAACTTCATCGTCAACTCGCTGGGCGACACCGTCGTGGCGTGGGGCGCCGAGTGCTGGGGCGACTGCCTCGACGGCGGACCGCTCGCACTGTTCCTGCTCTCGGACGACCGGTCGGAGTGGCGGCGCCTCGACGTGCCGCGCGTCGGCATCAACTCCGAGGTCGAGACGGTTCCGTACCCAAGCGCGGGCGAGCGCTTCGTGTTGTCGGTCGGCGGCGAGTTCTTCCAGGTCGATCGCGCCGGGCGGGTCCAGTCGCTGCCTGGGTGGCCCGAGGGCGCACGGCAGGTCTGCCTGACCGAGGCAGGGATGGTCGCGCTCGGCTCGTCGGGAGCCGCCGGTCTCGTCGCGCCGGTCGAGTGGGTCCAGGTGCTCGATCTGGACCAGGTCGATGCCGGGTGGCGCCCGGGCGCGGCCCCGCCGGTGGGCATCACGACCGACCATCAGGCGCAGCTGTGCGGGCCGAGGTCGGTGATGGTGCTCGACGCGGCGACCGACACCGAGTGGCGCTACCTGCCCCTCGAGGACCGCTGGACCTCGGTACCGACGAACTACCGGGCCGCAGCGCAGAGCACCTCGTACCCGTCGGAGTGGCACGGCCTGGTGGGGTGGGCACCCGACGGCTCCACCGTGGTGGGTTCGACGCCTGCGGGCGTGATGGTCCGCGGCGACGACGGCACCTGGACGCCGACCGATCACGCACCCGGTCAGATCATCGCGACGGACGCCGCGGTGTACGTGGTGAACGAGGCGAGCCCCGACGCGCAGCAGGTCTGGCCGCAACCCTGAGATCGGTTTCAGCGATGTGATGGTCACGCGCTCAACTTTGTTGATGGACTGCCGTCTCGTTCGTAGGCTGAAGGCGTGTCGCTGATCCCCCCGCCGGCGGCACACGACGTCAGCGGCGACCCTCGAGGCGCCGACCCCATCCACCTCCAGCGAAGGAGTTGAACATGCTGATCAGGACCGATCCCTTCCGAGAGCTCGACCGCCTCAGCCAGCAGCTCTGGGGTACCTCCGCCCGGCCGACCGTCATGCCGATGGACGCGTGGCGCGACGGCGAGGAGTTCGTCATCGAACTGGACCTGCCCGGCGTGGACGCCGACTCGATCGACATCGACGTCGAGCGCAACGTGGTGACGATCCGAGCCGAGCGCCCCGCGCCGGCGAACCACCAGGGCGACCTGGTCGCGGCCGAGCGTCCTCGTGGCGTCTTCAGCCGTCAGGTCGTGCTCGGCGAGTCGCTCGACACCGACCGCATCCGCGCCGGCTACGACGCCGGCGTGCTCGTCCTGAGGGTGCCCGTGGCCGAGAAGGCCAGGTCCCGCAAGATCGAGATCGCGACCGGTGCGTCGAACCCCGCGCTGACCCCGCTCGCGGGTGAGGGTCAGGGGGCGCACGCCACCGAGACCACCGGCGCCGAGAAGGTCGAGAGCTGATCGACCGCTTGGCCGGCCGGTGGCTCACCGCTGGCGAGCTGGAGCCCTGTCCTCGCCGGAGCCCCACCATCGGTGGGGCTCCGTCGCGTTCGGCCGGTTCCGACGTCGTTGTCCTGGGTACGGGTTCGAGGGTGCCCGATCGGGTGCCGCAGGACGGACGACCGAGGTGACGTCATGGCCGAGTGCGAGGTGTGTGGGAACGACTACGACAAGGCGTTCGAGGTGATCGCCGCCGGACAGCGACACGTGTTCGACAGCTTCGAGTGCGCGATCCACCTGATGGCGCCGATCTGCGAGCACTGCCAGTGCAAGGTCATCGGCCACGGCACCGAGGTGGACGGGCAGTTCTTCTGCTGCGCCCACTGTGCTCGCCATGCGACCGGTGCGGAGGCGGCGCAGGACCGCGTGGAGACCCACGCCTGACCGCCGCGGTACGAGGCGATTCGCTGGCCACGTAGGCCGGAGCCTGCGTCGCCCTGCGGCAGATGTCGTCGCTCAGCGACGCAGGCTTCGGCTCGGGACGGCTCGTTGCGGAGTCACTGCCCACCTTGGGACCTTGGACCCTGTGAGCCGGGAGCGCCGGTTCGTACGGTGGGTTCGAGGCCGGGAGACCGAGGGGCAAGCCCCCGGAGGACCGGCCGGGACTGGAGGTCATCATGTTGGACACGCTCTCCGCTCCGACGGACGAGGAGGTGGGCGCAGTGGATGCACCGACGAAGGACGACGACGTCGTCCAGCTCCACCGCCGCACGATCGACAAGGTGCTGATCGGGTTCGGTGCGGTGACCGCAGCGGTGCTGCTGGTCGCCGGCGGCTTGCTCGCCTGGGGAGCCGGGTTCTCGAACGACTACGTGCACGACGAGCTGTCGTCGCAGAACGTCTTCTTCCCGGCCGAGGACGAGCTCCGCGAAGAGGGTCGGGACGACCTGGTGAAGTACGCCGGGGAGCAGGTCACGACCGGATCGCAGGCGGAGGCGTACGCCAGCTACATCGACGGCCACCTCGACGGGATCGCCGACGGGCAGACCTACTCCGAGATCGACGACCGAGGTGCCGCAGCCGCGGTGACCGCGGCGGAGGAGGCCGGTGCGCCGGCGGACGAGATCGCCGAGCTGCAGGCGACCGCCGATCAGCTGAAGGCGCAGCGGGACACGCTCTTCAAGGGCGAGACCCTGCGCGGCCTGCTGCTGTCGAGCTACGCCTGGTCGACCATCGGCATGATCGCCGGGATCGCCGCCTGGGTCGCCTTCGGTGCAGCTGCTGCGATGGTGGTCCTGGTGGTCATGGGTCTGGTGCACCTGCGCCGGCAGGGGCGCCAGGGGCGCCCGGCGGGCGCTCCCGCCTGACCGCTCGAACACCTCGGAACCGCCAGCCGAACCCACCGCCGCTCGGGGAAGCCCCGGGGCGGCGGTGGCGCGCCAGCGGCGTGATCAGTGGCGTGATCAGTGGCGTGGCCGGGCCGAGCTGTGCTGCAGAGCGGTCTGCTCGGCGAGGCGTCGAGCCATGCGCTGCCAGCGACGGCGCTCGGCCCGCTGGTGGAGGGCCCAGGCGGTGAGGGCGGCGAGTCCGAGCAGACCGGGGATCCAGAGGATGGCCGAGTCGCCGAGGATGCCGACGACGGCCAGCGGGGCGGCGACCAGCCAGCCGATCCAGGCGATGCTCGCCTGACCGAGGGACTGGGCCCGCTGTTGCCGCTCACGGGCCGATGCGAGGAACGCCGCGTCGCCGTTGGGTCCGTACACGGCCATGGGGTGCATCGTCGCGAGGTGGTCCGGCGCTGGGGCCAACCGCGAGCGAACACCGGGTGAACGGTGCGGGTGGGGGGTGGGTGGGCGGTGTGCGTGTCCGAGTAGCGACGAATCGTCGGGCATGTGGCCCTGGGTGCGTGGGCCGGTGTGCGTGTTCGAGTAGCGACGAATCGTCGCTCATGCGGCGTCGTCCGCGGCCGCCTGCCGCCGACGCCGGCCCTCGTCGACCAGGTCCCGCAGGCGGGTGGCGTGGCGGCGGGTGGTCGACTCGGGCCTCGGCAGCGCCTCGTAGCGCCCTCGCCCGACCCGCACGACGCGGCCCTTGGTCGTCTCCCACCGCAGCACGTCGCCGACCGTCTTGACCGGGTTGGCACCGCCGATCACGAGCCCGAGCTCCTCGAGCTGCCGCACGAGCTCGGTGATCGAGCACGGTCGCCCCGCTTGCCACAACAGGGTGAGCAGCGAGTAGCGCAGGTTGCGGCCGCGCAGATCGTGCGGCTGCAGCCATCGGAGGTAGTCGGCCCGGGTTCGCTTCGTCATCCTCGGAGCATCGACGCGGCGGCTCGACTCGTCAGCGGGCAGCCCGGCCCGGTGCGGGGGTATTCGTCGCTACTCGGACAACTGAACGCCAGCTCGCCCCTGTCGCCGCTTGTTCGACGATTCGTCGCTACTCGGGCGCGGGTGCTCGGGGCGTCGTGGTGGGGCCGCCGCTTGTTCGACGATTCGTTGCTACTCGGGCGCGGCGGGTGGTGGGGCTGTCCTCGGGTGCCGATCGTCTGCCGATTCGTCGCTACTCGGGCGCTCACGAACCACCACGAGGCGCCCGCACTGAGCACGACGCCCTCCAGCGGCCATCATGGAGCGCCGCATCGGCCGCGGTCATCACCCGGACCACCACAGTCACCACCGAAGAGCGATGGACCCGTCAGCCTCCACCACGAGAACCCCGCAAGAGGTCGCCGCCGCCGTGCGCGACGCGGTCACCACGACCGTGCGCGGCAAGCCCGCGGCGATCGACCTCGCCATCGCTACGCTCCTGGGGGGCGGTCACCTGCTCGTCGAGGACCTCCCCGGCACCGGCAAGACCCTGCTCGCCAAGAGCCTCGCCGCCGCCATCGGTGGCACCTTCGGCCGTGTCCAGTGCACGCCCGCCCAGCTCCCGAGCGACCTGACCGGCACCTCGGTCTTCCGCCCCGACACCGGCGAGTGGCAGTTCCGCCGCGGCCCCGTCTTCGGCAACGTCGTCCTGGTCGACGAGATCAACCGCGCCTCGCCCCGCACCCAGGCCGCCCTGCTCCAGCCCATGGAGGAGCACCAGGTCAGCATCGACGGCACCACCTGGCCCCTGCCCGTCCCCTTCTTCTGCATCGCCACCCAGAACCCGTTCGGCCAGGTCGGCACCTTCCCGCTCCCCGAGAGCCAGCTCGACCGCTTCGCGCTCGTCATCTCGCTCGGCCTCCCCGACCGTGCGGCCGAACGCGAGATCGTCACCGGCGCGGGCGGCGTCGACGTCCTCGACGAGCTCGTCCCCGTCACCACACCCCACGAGGTCGCAGCGGCCATCGCCTCGACCGCCGGGACCTTCCTCCACGACAAGGTCGTCGAGTACGTGCTCGACCTGACCGACGCCACCCGCCAGGACGCACGCCTGAGCCAGGGCGCCTCGCCCCGCGCGTCATCCGGGCTCGTGCACCTGGCCCGCGCCCACGCCGTCGTGGCCGGTCGCGACTACGTGACCCCCGACGACGTGCAGGCGGTCTTCGTCGCGGCCTTCGCCCACCGCGTGATGGTCGCCGGCCGCGTCGACACCGCCGCTGCCTCGGAGACCCTGGCGTGGCTGCTGTCCCAGGTGCCGGTCCCGAGGGTGTGACCCGACGGTGAGCCGACCCCGAACGATCGCCAGGAGCGGCACCGCCGTCCGTCCGACGGTGTTCGGCGTCGTCACCGTCGCGATCCTCGCCGTCCCCTTCGCGCTCGGCATCGCCGTGGCCGACCCGTCGGTCGCCGGCCTGGTCTGGGGCGGGCTGGCCGCCGCCGTCCTGCTCGGGTCGATCTGGCCGATCGTCAC
>JAFAFZ010000208.1 GCA_023423215.1 Actinomycetes bacterium | reverse complement strand
GACGTGCGCGTCGGCGACTCGCCGGCCGCCTTCGTGTGGGACCCGACCACCGGCACGTGGCTCCGCTGGTCGAACGGCCAGCGCCAGCTCGACGAGAACGGCACGCAGATCGCCCCGACCAACGTCGTCGTCCTCGAGACCGGCTACGTCGCCTCGTCGGCCGACTCCCGCTCGCCCGAGGCGGTCACCATCGGCAGCGGGAACGCCTGGGTCTTCACCCAGGGTCGCGTGATCGCCGGGCGTTGGGAGCGTGGCGCCCCCGAGCAGCCGTACAGCCTGACGAACCCCGAGGGCGGGCCGCTGCTGCTCACGCCCGGGTCCACCTGGGTCGAGCTGCCCGACGTCGGCGTGTGGCCGAACGTGCTCGACGAGGCCGGCGCGGCGCTGCTCAACGCCACCTGAGCAGGCGCTTCGCGGACGCCGTGTCGCCCGCCCCGGAGGACCAACCCGTTTCCGGTCCCACCGGGTCGCATCGGTAGACTCAGGGCATGTCTCAGACCCCCTCCGACGCCACCCATTCGACCGGCTCCCAGCTCGTGAAGCGGGGCCTGGCGGAGATGTTCAAGGGCGGCGTCATCATGGACGTGGTCAACCCGGAGCAGGCCCGCATCGCCGAGGACGCGGGCGCCTGCGCGGTCATGGCGCTCGAACGCGTGCCGGCCGACATCCGCGTCGACGGTGGGGTCGCCCGCATGAGCGACCCGGAGATGATCCAGGGCATCCAGGAGGCCGTCACCATCCCGGTCATGGCCAAGGCTCGCATCGGCCACTTCGTCGAGGCGCAGATCCTCCAGTCGCTCGGCGTCGACTACATCGACGAGTCCGAGGTGCTCAGCCCCGCCGACGAGACGCACCACATCGACAAGTGGAAGTTCACCGTGCCGTTCGTGTGCGGCGCCACCAACCTGGGCGAGGCGCTGCGCCGCATCTCCGAGGGCGCCTGCATGATCCGCTCCAAGGGCGAGGCCGGCACCGGAAACATCGTCGAGGCGGTGCGCCACCTCCGCTCGATCACGGGCGACATCCGCAAGCTCGGCGTCGCCGACTCCGCCGAGCTGTTCGAGTGGGCCAAGCAGCTGCGTGCGCCGCTCCCGCTCGTGCAAGAGGTCGCCCGGACCGGCTCGCTGCCGGTCCCGCTGTTCTGCGCCGGTGGCATCGCCACCCCGGCCGACGCCGCCCTCGCCATGCAGCTCGGCGCCGAGGCGGTCTTCGTCGGCTCCGGCATCTTCAAGTCCGACGACCCGGCGCCGCGTGCGAAGGCCATCGTCGAGGCGACCACCAACTTCGAGGACGCGGACATCCTCGCCAAGGTCAGCCGAGGTCTCGGCGCCCCCATGACGGGCATCGGGATGGACGACCTGGACCTCAAGCTCGCCGATCGCGGCTGGTGACCACCGGGGTCCTGGCGTTGCAGGGCGCCTTCGCCCTGCACCAGACGATGCTGCAGTCGCTCGGCGAGGACGCCGTGCAGGTGCGGCGTCCCTTCCAGCTCGAGGGCCTCGACCGGTTGGTCGTCCCGGGCGGCGAGTCGACCACGATGTCGATGCTCGCCGAGCGTGCCGAGCTGCTCGAGCCGCTGCGCGAGTTCGCGGCCTCCGGCCGACCGGTGCTCGGCACCTGCGCCGGCGCGATCCTGCTGTCGTCCGAGATCCTCGACGGCCGCTCGGACCAGCACTGCCTCGGGGTGATCGACCTCTCGACCCGGCGCAACGGCTTCGGGCGTCAGGTCGACTCCTTCGAGGAGGACGTCGACATCCCCGAACTGGGCGAGCCGGCGTTCCACGCCGTCTGCATCCGTGCTCCGGTCATCGAACGGGCTGGCGAGGGCGTCGAGGTGCTGGCCCGCATCGACGAGCACCCTGCACTGGTGCGGTCCGGCGCGATCATGGTCTCGATCTTCCACCCCGAGCTCTCGGGCGACACGAGGGTGCACCAGCGGTTCCTCGAGCTCTGAGCCGTCGCTCGACACCGATCGGGTCGCCGAGCGGCTCGCCGGTGCGATACGAACTGACCACCACGACGTGGCGCGACGGCCGCCACCACCTGAAGGGACACCACATGTCGGGCCACTCCAAATGGGCGACGATCAAGCACAAGAAGGGCGCCGCGGATGCCAAGCGCGGCAAGCTGTTCGCCAAGCTGATCCGACAGGTCGAGGTCGCCGCCAAGAACGGCGGCGGCGATCCGGACATGAACCCGAACCTGCGGACCATGTTCCAGAAGGCGCGTGACGCCTCGGTGCCGATCGACACGATCGAGCGGGCGATCAAGCGGGGGACGGGCGAGCTCGAGGGCGTCAACTACGAAGAGGTCACCTACGAGGGCTACGCGGGCCACGGCGTCGCGGTCTACATCGAGGCGCTGACCGACAACCGTAACCGCACCGGTCCGGAGATCCGCTCGACGTTCTCGAAGCTGGGCGGGTCCATCGCCGAGCCGGGCGCCGTCGCCTGGCAGTTCGAGCGCAAGGGCATCATCGTCGTGCCCGGCTCGCTCGACGAGGACGAGCTGATGATGGCGGCGCTCGACGCCGGCGCGGACGACATCACCCGCAGCGGCGATTCGTGGAACGTCACCTGCGACCCGCAGCTCACCTCGACGGTGCGCGCCGCGCTGGAAGAGGGCGGCGTGGCGGTCGAGTCGTCGGACCTGACGATGATGCCCACCTCGCTGGTCGAGCTGGACGACCTGGCCGCGGTGAAGGCCGTCCTGAAGCTCATCGACGCGCTGGACGACCACGACGACGTCCAGGCGGTCTACGCCAACATGGACATCCCGGACTCGATCCTCGACCAGCTCGAGGCCTGACCCGAGCCGAGCCGACCCGACCCGCTTCTGTTCGTCGAGCTACGCCGAAACGGGGTACCTCGACGAACAGAACGGGAGCTACTGGGCGACGCCGAGCAGCCGGTTCCGGGTCACCGAGCGCACGCCGCGCAGCAGGCTGGCGATCGCGAGCACCCAGGCGATGCCGCCCAGGACCCACCCCGTCCACGCGCTCGTGCCGAGCAGCGTGCCGCTGGCCTGCGCGTACGCGATGCCGATGAGCGGCAGCGTGATCAGGCCGGACGCCTGCTGGGCCGCCGCCGTCGACTTCACCCGTGCCGAGAGCCGCAGGACGAGCGAGAGCGTCAGCAGCAGGAACGGCGGGATGATCCAGAACATCATCACGAGCCACTCGGGGGTCGGGAAGAACCAGCCGCCGACCTTCGGGCCGACCAGCAGGTTGACCATCAGGGCGTAGGTGCCGAAGCCGACCACCGTGGTCAGGTAGCCCGGCACGAAGCTGGCGAGCAGCTTGCCCAGGTAGATCTCCCGCACCGAGGCGGGGGAGTGCGCCAGGAACTCGCCGGTGCCCCGCTCGCGCTCGCCGACCAGCGAGGCCGCGCCGACGGCGGTCGAGATGGTGAGCGGTACCACCACGGCGACCGGGGCGAACAGGTACACCGCGAGGGCGTAGGCGGTGCGGCCCTGCGGCGTCGGGCCCTGGATCTTCTCCTGCGCGGCCTCGGGCAGGATCTGCAGCGCCTGCGAGGCCTGCTGCACGACCGAGATGCTCCCGATCCTGGTGATCATCAGGAGGAGCGCTGCCGGGATGACGACGAAGAACAGCGCGCCGAGCAGGACCATCGGGATCCAGTAGTCCTTGGACTGCGCCAGCTGGCGCAGCTCGGTGCGGGCCACGACCCACATGCGGTGGCGGTCGAAGACCGCGGTCTGCACGGGTCGGTGCCGCACGGATCGGGACGCTCCGGAGAGCTCGTCGGGGTGGGACAGCGTGCTCACGGTCGGCTCCCGAGCTGCGTCGAGGGATCGGTCCCGCTCGGCGAGCCGGTGGGCTCGGCGGCGGCGGGTGGCGCGTCGGGCACCAC
>JAFAFZ010000074.1 GCA_023423215.1 Actinomycetes bacterium | reverse complement strand
GTGGTGCCGAACTGCACGCCCGGATCGGCGCACTCCCACGCCGCCTCGGCGATCTGGCGCATCAGCTCTCGAGCCGGGATGCGCTGGAGCACCTCGCCGGTGGAGCGGGCGACGAGCTCCCAGTCGTCGCCGTCCACCACGGACCGCATGAACTCGTCGCTGAGACGCACCGAGTTGTTGGCGTTCTGGTACTGCAGCGAGATGGCGTCGCGACCGTCGAGGTCCATGTCGAAGCCGGCGTCGCGCAGCACCCGGGCCTTGCGCTCCTCACGAGCCTTGCACCAGATGAACTCCTCGACGTCGGGGTGGTCGACGTCCAGGATGACCATCTTGGCGGCCCGGCGGGTCGTGCCGCCGCTCTTGATCGTGCCGGCCGAGGCGTCCGCGCCACGCATGAAGCTCACCGGACCGGACGCGGTGCCGCCGCCGCGCAGGTGCTCCTTCGAGGAGCGCAGCTTGGAGAGGTTGGCGCCCGCACCCGAGCCGCCCTTGAAGATCATCCCCTCTTCGGCGTACCAGTTGAGGATGGACCGCAGGTCGTCCTCGACGTCGAGGATGAAGCACGCCGAGGCCTGCTGTGCGACGCCGGGCACGCCGATGTTGAACCAGACCGGCGAGTTGAACGACACCATCTGGTGCACGAGCAGGTGCCGCAGCTCGTCCGCGAAGGCATCTGCCTCTTCAGCGTCGGCGAAGTAGCCGTCCCGGACGCCCCACCCGGCGATGGCGCCGACGACTCGGTCGATGACCTGGCGCACCGAGGACTCCCGCTCCGGCGCGCCCAGCCGCCCGCGGAAGTACTTCTGGGCGACGATGTTGGAGGCGGTCACGGACCAGTCGGCCGGGAACTCGACGCCGAGCTGCTCGAAGGCGACGCTGCCGTCGCGGTGGTCGACGAGGCGGGCGTCGCGGCGCTGCCACTCGATCGCGTCGTACGGCGACCGGCCCTCCACCGTGAAGTGCCGCCGGAGGCGCGAGCCGTCGGGACCGCCGCCGTCGCCCGACGCCTCGTTCGGTCCGAACGCAGGGGTGTCGTGCGAGGTGAGGGTCATGGGGTGCGCCTTCCGCTACGTGTCCGGGGGTCTGGAGTGACGGGGTGCGAGCGCGTGAAGTGGGCGGACACGGGCGACCGGGCAAAGGCCAGTCGGCTCACCGTTGCCCTCCGGAGAGAACTTCGACATCCGACCCCCAGGAGACGTCCGACCGCCGAAGCAGACGAACGCCAGCCACCATTCCGGTCGCCCGCGCCACGACCCGCAGCAACGCACACTAGGGAGTCTTCCCTGTGGGACAAAAGGGGAGAACCATGTGGATTCCGGCGAAGTTTCCCACAGCGCGTGGGGACAGCACCGTGCACGGAGTTCACCGCCCGGTCACCCTGGGTGGCGGGGGTGCGACAGGTGTCCACGAGGACGGGCGCGTTCATCCCCTTTGGAACACTCTCGGCGCGTTTCGGCGTCCACAGGGCCGGGACAACCTGTGGACCGTAGGCACGGACGACACGGTTAGGGTGCCGGCGTGCGAGAGCTGCTCCCCCACCCCGGTTCGACCCCCGACGTGCGTTCACTGCTGCCCCGTGACGACCGCACGCCGCCCACCGGTCGCCCGTGGGTCATGGCGAACATGGTCGCCAGCGCGGACGGCGCCTACTCGCTCGAGGGCGTGTCCGGTGGCCTGAGCAGCGAGACGGACCGGGCGATCTTCCACACGCTGCGAGCGGCTGCGGACGTCATCCTGGTGGCGGCCGGCACCGCACGCACCGAGCGCTACCGCCGCCCGACGACCACGCCCGAGCTGCTCCCCTGGCGGCGCGAGGCGGGCCTGGCCGACGTGCCACGACTGGCCGTCGTCTCCCGATCGCTGGAGATCCCGGCCGACCAGCCGTTCCTGCAGGGCGACGGCCCCGACCCGTTGGTGCTGCACCCGGCGTCCTCGGACGTCTCGGGCGTGCCGGACGGGGTCGAGCTGCGCACCGTGGGCGACGAGGAGCTGGACCTCGCCGCCGCACTGGCCGGCCTGCGAGCGGACGGCGCCGAGGTCGTGCTGTGCGAGGGCGGCCCCCGCCTGCTCGGCCAGCTGCACCAGCTCGGCCTGCTGGACGAGCTGTTCCTGAGCGTGGCGCCACGTCTGGTCGGCGGCGACAAGGTCGGCATCCTCGGGCCGATCGAGGCGCACCCGGTGCGCCAGCACCTGCACCGCGCCTGGGAGGACGACGACTTCCTGTTCCTGACCTACCGCACGGCCCACGACGCCGTGTGAGGCGCCCTCAGGCCGACGGCGTCGGTGTGGGCGCGGCGTCGTCGCCGGGCTGGCCGAGGAGCTGGATCTCGCGCTCGAAGTCCTCGGGGTCCTCGAAGGACTTGTAGACGCTGGCGAAGCGCACGGCCGCCACCGGGTCCAGCCGACGCAGCTCGTCCAGGACGAGCTCGCCGATCTGGGCGGCCTCGACCTCGCCGCGGTTGGTCGGCAGCCGGAGCTCGACCTGGCCCGCCAGGGAGGAGATGGCGGCCTCGTCGACCGGGCGGCCCTTGCAGGCCGAGCGCACGCCGATCTCGATCTTGCAGCGATCGAACGGGGCCCGGCGCCCGTCACGCTTGACGACCACGGTGGGCACCTCTTCGAGGCGCTCGAAGGTGGTGAACCGGGCGGAGCACTGCTCGCACTGGCGACGGCGCCGGATGGACGTGCCATCGTCGGCAGCGCGCGAATCGACCACACGGTCCTCGAGCGCTCCACATGCGGGGCATCGCATGGGACGGACGCTACCCGGCAGGTCGCCGAACCGCATCTCTCGCCCCCCACGGCCGCGGTGCCGACTCAGCCGGCGTCCGAGGGCACCACCAGCCGCTGACCGGCCAGGAGGGCCGAGTCCGAGCGGAGGGCGGCGCCGTCGACGGAGTTGAGCTCGACGATGCGGTCCACCACGACCACGGGGTCCGCGGAGGGAGCCACCTCGGCGGCGACGGCCCAGAGCGTGTCGCCCGGCTGGACGACGTAGGAGCGGGTGGCACCGGCCCCGGCGGTGCTGGGTGTGGGGGCCGAGAAGGCCTGGGCGACGAGGCCGCCGACCTGGACCAGCAGGAACAGCGCCACGACGAGGCCCACGAGGACGAGCGCCCGGCGCACGAGGAACTGGCGGCGGAGGTGGCGGCCACGGGCCGAACGCCCGCCGTGCACGAGGCGGAGCTGGGGACGGCGGACGCTGTGCGGCGGGGTGTGCAGGTCGCCCGGGTCGGTGAGGGTGGTGCCGGTGCGGAGGTCGATGATCGCAGCCATGGGTGCAGTCTCCCGAGGAGGTGTGACAGTGAGACGGGAAGGGGTGCCGGAGAAGGGTGCCGGCCCGTCCGAACGGACGTTCGACGCACAGCGTGCCCGAACGGCTGTTCGATGTCAACGGCTGGATCGAACGAGTGTTCCGCGCTCGGGGCCGATCCGCTGCTACGCTCCCCAAACACCTGTTCGTCAGCACCGGGAGGACCCCATGACCACCACGCAGCTCACGCCGCGCCAGCAGGAGATCCTGGTGTTCATCGAGAAGACGGTCGGCGACCGGGGCTATCCCCCGTCGGTGCGGGAGATCGGCGAGGCCGTCGGCCTGGCCTCCCCTTCGACGGTGCACAGCCACCTGCACACCCTGCAGCGCCTCGGCTACCTGCGACGGGACCCCACCAAGCCGCGTGCGATCGAGGTCACCGCCGACAGCGAGAGCGGCACGACCGCCGAGCGGCGTCCCACCCGCCACGTCCCGCTGGTCGGCGACGGCGCCGCCGGCACCGGGGTGCTGGCCCAGGAGCAGGTCGAGGAGCTGGTCCCCCTCCCGGCGGACTTCACCGGCGACGGCGAGCTCTTCATGCTGCGGGTGCGCGGCGACTCCATGATCGACGCCGGCATCCTCGACGGCGACTTCATCGTGGCCAAGGTCCAGTCCGACGTGCGCTCCGGCGACGTCGTGGTCGCCGGCATCCCCGGTGAAGAGGCCACGGTCAAGACCTACGTGCGCAAGGGCGACCACGTCGTGCTCGAGCCGTCCAACCCGACGATGGAGCCGATGGTCTTCACCCCCGGAGAGGTCCAGGTCTACGGCAAGGTCGTCACGGTCCTGCGCAAGCTCTGACCGGCGCGCCCAGCCCGCCGGCCACCGCAGGACGGACGGGTCGACTCGCCTCAGTTGTCGTGCAGGGCGGTGTTCAGTCCCTCGGACCACGCACCGCTGCGGGGCAGGACCTCGACCGCACCCGAGGCGGAGTTGCGCCGGAAGAGCAGGTCCGGTGTGCCGCTCAGCTGGCGGGCCTTGGCGTGGGTGCCGTCCGGCAGGGTCACGATCGTGCCGCCGGTGACGTAGAGCCCGGCCTCGACGACGCAGCGGTCGCCGAGCGAGATGCCGATGCCTGCGTTCGCGCCAAGCAGGCAGTCCTCGCCCACCGTGATGACCTCCTTGCCCCCACCGGAGAGCGTGCCCATGATCGACGCGCCGCCGCCGACGTCGGAGTTGGCGCCGACGACGACGCCCGCCGAGATGCGCCCCTCGACCATCGCCGGGCCCAGGGTGCCGGCGTTGAAGTTCACGAACCCCTCGTGCATGACGGTCGTGCCCTCGGCCAGGTGGGCGCCCAGGCGCACCCGGTCCGCGTCCGCGATGCGCACGCCGACCGGCGCGACGTAGTCGACCAGGCGGGGGAACTTGTCGATGCCGAACACCGTGAACGGCACGCCCTGGGCCCGCAGGCGGGTCCGGGCGGCGTCGAAGGACGGCACGTCGCAGGGCCCGAGCGAGGTCCACACCACGTTCGCCAGCAACCCGAACTGCCCGTCCAGGTTCGCCCCGTGCGGGCGGATGCGGCGGCTCGAGAGCAGGTGCAGGCGCAGGTAGACGTCGTGGGCGTCGACCGGCGGATCGGCCAGGTCCTCGACGAAGGTGACGACGGCCTGTCGGCGCACCGGCAGCGGGCTCTCCTGCGGCACGGCTCGTGCGAGAGCGGCGAGCACCTCGACGTTCGGGTGGTCGCCGCCGCCGTCGACGTAGGGGGCGAAGCGGTGCACCAGCTCGGTCAGCTCCGCCTCGCCCAGCTCGTGCGTCGACGCCCCGCCGTCGTAGCCGACCACGTCCGCCACCACGGCGGCGGCACCCAGGTTCTGCGCGACGTTGCAGCTCCCGAACCACGTGTCCAGGACCGTCCCGTCCTGCGCGAAGGTCGCGACGCCGATGCCGTACGCACCCGGCTCGCGGTACCCCTCACGCTGGCGCAGCGCGTCGGCCAGGTCGGCGAACTGCTCGGCGCTGGTGGGGCGCAGGGTGTGGCTCACGGGGACCTCCGGTGTCTGGGCGACGCTCGACTGGGCCCCGGCAGCGTAGAGGGTGCTCAGAGCCCCCGACGCAACAGGTCGTCCAGCGCGGCGAAGGTGCGGTCGATGCTGTCGCGGCGCAGGTGCTCCTCGGCGGTGTGCGCCAGGCGCGACTCCCCCGGGCCGAGGTTCACCGCGGGCACGCCGCGTGCGGAGAAGCGCGCCACGTCGGTCCAGCCGAGCTTGCCGCGCACCGCGAGGTCGTTGCGCTCGATCAGCGTGGCGATGACCGGGTGGTCGACCGCCGGGTACGCCGCGGGCGACATGTCGATGAGCTCGACGACGTCGTCGGCCCCGAGGTGCGGAGCGAGCAGCTCGCGCACGTAGGCCTCTGCCTGCTCCGGGGTGCGGTCCGGCGCGAAGCGGTGCGAGAGGTCGATCTCGGCCTCGTCGGGGACGACGTTGCCGGCAACACCGCCGCTGACGCGCACCACCTGCACCGCCTCGTGGAACTCGCAGCCCAGGAGCACGGGCTGGCGCGGCTCGACCGCGGCGATCGTGGTGAGCAGCTCGCCCAGCCGGTGGATGGCGTTGCGGCCCATCCACGCCCGTGCGATGTGCGCCCGCTGGCCGCGCAGCACCACCCGGAACCGCATCGTGCCCTGGCAGCCGGCCTCGATCTCGCCGTCGGTCGGCTCGCCGAGCAGCGCGACGTCGCCCTCGAGCAGGTCCGGGCGCAGCGTGAACAGCTCCTCGAGTCCGCTGTGGATCGAGGCGACCTCTTCGCGGGCGTAGAAGACGTAGGTGACGTCGAGCGCGGGCTCGGGGTGGCGGCGAGCGAGCTCGAGCATCACCGCCAGACCCCCCTTCATGTCCGCCGAGCCGAGACCCCAGAGCAGGTCCTCCTCGATGCGCGGCGAGGCGTTGCCGTTGGCGGGCACCGTGTCGGTGTGCCCGGCGAGGATCGCTCGGGTCGAGCGGCCGAGCGTCGTGCGAGCCACGAGGTTGTCGCCGACGCGTGTGACCTCGAGGTGCGGCAGGGACCGCAGCTCTCGCTCGAGGACGTCGGTGATCGGTCCCTCCCCGAAGCTCTCCGAGGGGATCTCGATGAGCTCGGCGGTGCGGCGCAGCAGGTCGACCGGAGCTCGCCGGGCGGTCGACTCGTCGGGCTCGGTCGTGGAGGTCACGCAGGAGT
>JAFAFZ010000067.1 GCA_023423215.1 Actinomycetes bacterium | reverse complement strand
GCCGCCGCCTGCTCGGCGTCGTCGCACAGCACGATCGAGGCGACCTCGGGCAACGCCCGCCGGGCGAACGGCGAGGTCACCACGTCCACCGGCGTCGGCTCGACCGGAGCGGCAGCGCGGTCAGCCGGCGGGTCCACCTCGAGGAGGCGCCACGAACTGCCGGCGGGCATCGCCCGGTAGTGCTCCGCCGTGGGCACGACGGCCAGCGCGGCACGGCTCGTTCCGAGGTCCCGCACGCGGTCGGCGATCTGGCCGATCGAGGGCCCGTCGTAGCCCAGCACCGTCGCCGCGTCGTGCAGGACGGCGGCGTGCTCGTCGGCGAGGACGCCGTGCGCCACGTGGACCACGGGCGACATGCCGAGCAGCAGGCCCAGTTCGATCTCGACCTGGTCCGACACCTCGCCGTCGTCGAGCAGACGGCCGTCGGACCACACGACCGAGGCGGTTGCTGACTCCATCTGCTGAGGCCTCATCTCCGAGCGGGGGACGTCGCAGTCTACGTCGGTGCGGCGCCCGGACCCGGGCGACGGGCCGGCTCAGGCGTCGCTCGGTCCCGGTCGCCAACCCCGCGCACCCGCCCAGACGTCCGCCTCTCGCAGGAGCTGCCAGATGATGTCGCCCTTGGCGTCCGCGTAGGTGTTGACGTCCGCCCAGTCCCGGGTCGCGAGCTCACGCTTCGTCGCCTCGTAGCGCTCGACGGCGAACGGCTCGGCACGTAGGTGGTCCCGGAAGAGCAGCGCGGCGCTGTGGGTGAAGTCGCCGTCGAGGCGCACGTGCACGTTCACCGCACGGGTGCCGTCGCGGTGGTCGAGCCGGAAGAAGCGCTTGCGGTGGTCCGGGTTGTCCTCCTGCCAGCGGTAGCCGTGCACCTCGATCGCCTCGCGCAGCGGCTCGAACGGCTCGAAGGAGGTGAGGCTCAGCTGGACGTCGATGACCGGCTTGGCCGCCAGGCCGGGCACGCTCGTCGAACCGATGTGGTGGATGGCCACGAGCCGATCGGCGACGCCGGGGACGGACTGCTCCTGGAGGGATCGACGCAGGTCGGCGCCCAGCGCGGCGAAGCGGTGGGGCCACTCCGGGTCGTACGCGACGAGGTGGATCCGCACCTCAGAAGTAGATCACCTTCTCCGCGTTGGCGGCCGCCTCGTCCAGGTCCAGCGTCCAGGCGCCGGTCGAGAGGTACTTCCAGCCGTAGTCGCACACGACGAACACGATCGTGCCGGACTCGATCTCGTTCGCGACCTTGACCGCACCCGCCAGCGCAGCGCCGGCCGAGATGCCGGAGAAGATGCCGACGTCCGCGAGCTTGCGGGTCCACTCGAGCGATTCGCGCGGCCGCACGATCGTCTTGCGGTCGAGCAGCTCGTAGCCGCCCCACTTCTCGAACACGGGGGGCACGTAGCCGTCGTCCAGCGAGCGCAGGCCCTCGACCTGCTCGCCCGAGGGCGGCTCGACCGCCCGGACCTGGATGGCGGGGTCCTGCTCCTTCAGGTACCGGCCGACGCCCATGAGCGTGCCCGAGGTGCCGAGGCCGGCGACGAAGTGCGTGATGTCGGGCACGTCGCGGTAGATCTCGGGGCCGGTGGTCCGGTAGTGCGCCAGCGGGTTGCCCTCGTTGCCGTACTGGTAGAGGAAGACCCAGTCGGGGTGCTCGTCGGCCAGGGCGATCGCCATGCGGACTGCGCCGTTCGAGCCCTCTTCGCCGGGCGAGTCGATGATCTCGGCCCCGTAGACCTCGAGCAGCTGGCGCCGCTCGATCGACACGTTGCCGGGCAGCACGATCTTGAGGTGGTAGCCCTTGATGCGGCTGATCATCGCCATGGCGATGCCGGTGTTGCCCGAGGACGGCTCGATGATCGTGCAGCCGGGTGTCAGGGTGCCGTCCGCCTCGGCCTCGGTGATCATGGACAGCGCGATGCGGTCCTTCACCGAGCCGGCGGGGTTCTGCCCCTCCATCTTCCCGAGGATGCGCACGTTCGGGTTCGGGCTGAGCTGGCTGACGTCGACGAGTGGCGTGTTGCCGATCATGTCGAGCACTGAGGAGTAGACGGTCATACCTGACCCAGATGGTAGAGATGCGGGGGCGATGGGACCACACCGCGAGGTGTGCCACGGGTGACCAACCCGCTGCGACCGCGGGACCTTCCGGTTCGTGCGCCGTTCCCTGCCACCGCCGGCCGAGCGACACCGGCCGAGGTCAGGTCAGGTCAGGACGACCGGCTCCTCGTCGATGCCGCCGTCGACGATGCGGTAGGAGCGCAGCGACGGCAGCTCGTCGCGCAGCGACACGATGACGTAGTGCCAGCCGGGATCCGGCGCCTGGGCCACGTCGGTCGGCGACGGGTACGCGTCGGTGTGGGTGTGGGAGTGCATGACCCCGAGCACCTCCCACCCGTTCGACTCGGCGTCACGCTCCGAGCGCAGGATGTCCAGGCCGCCGACCGTGTACACCTTCGAGCTCGCCGCCTCGTTCGCGCACGGGTAGAAGCGGTGCACGGTCCCGCCGGCGCCGTCCTCGTCGGGGATCCCGGCGAACAGGCCGCAGGCCTCGAGCGGCAGTCCGTCCAGCGCGTGGGCGAGCATCGCTCGATGGGTCTCGGGGGGCAGACGGAGCACGGCCGAACGGTAGTACCCTCCACGATCCTGTAAGGAGCGCAGCGACGAAGCAGATCGGCTGCGTGAGCGCCAGCGAGCCCGACGTGGACGGGGTCCGGGGCGCAGCCCCCGTAGGAGAACTGTGAAGCAGACCGGCATCGAGGTGATCGCCACCAACCGGCAGGCTGGACACCGCTACTTCCTGACCGACACCTACGAGGCCGGGATCGTCCTGACGGGCAGCGAGGTCAAGTCGCTGCGGGAGGCGAAGGTGCAGCTCACCGACGCGTGGGCCTCGATCGACGCGCACGAGGCCTGGTTGCACGGCATGCACATCGCGCCCTACTCGCACTCGCAGCAGCACTCGGGCCACGCCCCGGTGCGCGACCGGAAGCTGCTGCTGCACCGCCACCAGATCGACCGCATCGGCATGAAGCTGCAGGTCGAGCGGCTCTCGCTGGTGCCGACGAAGCTCTACTTCTCGGACGGCAAGGTGAAGGTCGAGCTCGCCGTCGGCAAGGGCAAGAACGTGGGTGACAAGCGAGAGGACATCAAGCGGCGCGACTCCGAGCGCGACGCCGCGAGAGAGGTCGCCGCCGCCCGTCGGCGCCACGAGGACTGACCGTTCCCGGCGCCACGCACGTCGGAGCGGCGCCGCGGCGACGTCCTAGTGTGGGTCCGGTCCGCACGAGCCAGCCGTGAACCAGTCCAGCTCGAGGAGAGGTCCGACATGCCCCAAGAGGTCCGTGGAGTCATCGCCCGCTCGAAGGGAGCACCCGTCGAGGTCACGACGATCGTGATCCCCGATCCCGGCCCGGGCGAGGTCGTCGTCGACGTCCAGGCCTGCGGCGTCTGCCACACCGACCTGCACTACCGCGAGGGCGGCATCAACGACGAGTTCCCGTTCCTGCTCGGTCACGAGGCGTCGGGCGTCGTCGAGTCGATCGGCGAAGGGGTCACCGAGGTCGAGGTCGGCGACTTCGTCGTCCTGAACTGGCGTGCGGTCTGCGGCGAGTGCCGTGCGTGCCGCAAGGGCAAGCTCGAGTACTGCTTCAACACCCACAACGCCAAGCAGAAGATGACGCTGGTGGACGGCACCGAGCTGTCCCCCGCGCTCGGCATCGGCGCCTTCGCCGACAAGACGCTGGTCGCCGCCGGGCAGGCCACGAAGGTCGACCCGTCGGCCTCCCCCGCAGCAGCGGGCCTGCTGGGCTGTGGCGTGATGGCGGGCATCGGCGCCGCGATGCTGACGGGCGGCACGCAGCGGGGCGACTCCGTCGCCGTCTTCGGCTGCGGCGGCGTGGGCGACGCGGCGATCGTCGGGGCGAAGCTGGCCGGCGCGACCACCATCGTCGCCGTCGACCTGGACCCGAGGAAGCTCGAGATCGCCAAGGAGTTCGGCGCGACGCACACGGTCGACGCCTCGTCCGAGGACCCGATCGAGGCCGTGCGCGCTGCGACGAACGGGTTCGGCGCCGACGTCGTGGTCGAGGCGGTCGGCAACCCGAAGGTGCTCGAGCAGGCCTTCTTCGCCCGGGACCTGGCCGGAACGGTCGTGCAGGTCGGCGTGCCGACGCCCGACATGCAGATGCCCGACATCCCCATGATCGAGTTCTTCGGTCGTGGCGGCGCGCTGAAGCCGAGCTGGTACGGCGACTGCCTGCCGAGCCGGGACTTCCCGATGCTGATCGACCTGTACCTGCAGGGTCGCCTGGACCTGGACCGCTTCGTCACCGAGACGATCGCCCTCGACGACGTCGAGGAGGCGTTCCACAAGATGGAGCGGGGCGAGGTCCTGCGCAGCGTCGTGGTGCTCTGACATGGCGGCCCTGAGCGGAGCGGTGCTGACAGGAGCAACGACGTGGCAATAGAGCTGGTGCAGACCGACGGCATCTTCGCCCTGGACGGCGGGGAGTGGGAGGTCACGAACAACATCTGGCTGGTCGGCGACGACCGAGAGGTGATCGTGATCGACGCGGCGCACGACGCCGACGCGATCGCTGCGGCGGTGAACGACCGGACCGTGCGGGCGATCGCGCTGCCGCACGGCCACAACGACCACATCAACGCGGCGATCGCGCTGCAGGACCTGGTCGACGCGCCGATCCTGCTGCACCCCGACGACCGCATGCTCTGGGACGTCGTCTACCCGCACGTCGGCCCGGACCGGGACCTGGTCGAGGGTGAGATCCTCGAGGCCGGCGGCACCCGCCTCGTCGCGCTGCACACTCCGGGTCACTCTCCCGGCTGCATCTGCTTCCTGGACGAGACCCGCACCGACGGGCACCACCTGTTCAGCGGCGACACGCTCTTCTGCGGTGGCCCGGGCGCCACCGGCCGGAGCCACAGCAGCTTCGAGGTCATCATCCGCTCGATCCGCGAGCGCCTGCTCGAGCTGCCGCCCGAGACGATCGTGCACACCGGACACGGCGAGACCACCACGATCGGCGACGAAGCACCACACCTTCAGGAGTGGATCGCCCGAGGTCACTGACCGGGTCGACTCCGGCGCAACCCGGCGGCGACGTGTCGCCCGGGGCCGGTACACTGGTCGGGCCTACTTGGGGCTGACTGGTTTCGACGTTGGGACCCGGAAGCCGAGTTCGCGACCCGAGTTGCTTCAGACTCGTTAAACGGGGGCACACAAAGAACCGCCAACGAGCAGTTCGCTCTCGCCGCCTGATCTAGTCAGGTAGTCAGAGAGTCATCGTGACCGGCAACGGCGCACGGGGCCTGATCCACGCAGCCCGGCAACAGAAGCGTGGGTGGACCGTAGGGAAAGACCACTGACGGCGGGAAAGACCGCTGGCACCGGGGAAAGACCCGGCGGTAGCCCTCCGGGGCAGACTGACCCGCCAGTTCGGTAGCCGTTCGAGCCGGGATGCGGGAATGGTCGTATCGAGGTCGGTGACCACCTGGCGGACGGGGGTTCGATTCCCCCCAGCTCCACGAAGGGGTTCTGGCGAAAATCAGCCAGATCTCCTAGCGAAAATCAGGCCACTCTCAGCTGGGGTGGCCTGAGTCGCGGCAGCGAGCTCGCCGGGCCAGTCAGGTTGAACATCGACGACGCCACCGGCGGCGGCATCGTCGCCGTCCTCCACGTCACCGGCGACCCCGACGCCGTCCTCGCCAACCACCTCGACCAAATCCACCGCAACCGCGTCTCCGACAACGGCGAACCGAAGGTCCGCCGAGTCGGCGAGACCACCATCACCACCCCGTACCCCGGGGGCGGCGGAGGCGGATAC
>JAFAFZ010000060.1 GCA_023423215.1 Actinomycetes bacterium | reverse complement strand
CTGGTGCCGACCTTCGCCGAGATGCAGATCCGCATCGACCGGGTCAACCAGGTGCTGCGCGAGCAGATCACCGGCATGCGCGTCGTGCGGGCCTTCGTGCGCGAGCCGCACGAGGTCCAGCGCTTCGAGGTCTCGAACGACGACCTGACGAGCACCTCGCTGCGTGCCGGCCGGCTGATGGCCTTCATGTTCCCGGCGGTGCTCTTCGTGCTGAACGCGTCCAGCGTCGCCGCCATCTGGTTCGGCGCCGACCGCATCGCGACGGGCGACATGCAGATCGGCGCCCTGATCGCCTTCCTCACCTACCTGGTGCAGATCCTCATGTCGGTGATGATGGCGACCTTCGTGGCCGTCATGGCACCCCGCGCCGCGGTCTGCGCGGACCGCATCGAAGAGGTCCTCCAGACGCCGCCGACGATCGCGACCGCCGCCGAGCCGGTCACGTCCCTGCCCGGTCCCACCACGCTCGAGCTGTGCGACGTCGGCTTCTGCTACCCGGGGGCCGAGTCGCCGGTGCTGACCGACATCTCGCTGCAGGTCCGTGCGGGCGAGACGCTCGCCATCATCGGCAGCACCGGCTCCGGCAAGACGACGTTGCTCAACCTGGTGCCGCGCCTGTTCGACGCGACCTCGGGCGAGGTGCTCGTCAACGGCGTCGACGTGCGCCGGATCGAGCCCGAGCTGCTGTGGGCGCAGGTCGGCCTGGTGCCCCAGAAGCCCTACCTGTTCTCGGGCACGGTCGCGTCGAACCTGCGCGACGCGGACCCCGACGCGACCGACGAGCAGCTCTGGGCGGCGCTCGAGGTCGCCCAGGGGCGCGACTTCGTCGAGGCGATGCCCCAGGGCCTGGACTCGCCGATCGCACAGGGCGGGACGAACGTGTCGGGCGGCCAGCGACAACGGCTCGCCATCGCCCGGGCGCTCGTGCGCAACCCGGGCATCTTCCTCTTCGACGACTCCTTCTCGGCGCTCGACCTGTCGACGGACGCCCGACTGCGCGCGGCGCTCGAGCCCATCACGCAGGACGCGATCGTGCTGGTCGTCGCGCAGCGGGTCTCGACGATCGCCGGCGCCGACCAGATCCTGGTGCTCGAGGACGGTCGCAACGTCGGCCTCGGCACCCACGACGAGCTGCTCGAGCGCTGTCCGACCTACGCCGAGATCGTGGCGTCGCAGATGACCGAGGCGGCCGCATGAGCGACTCGACCCGTTCCCACCCCGACGGACGCGACCCACGCCCGGCCGAGCCGACCCCGGCCGAGGTCGACCGCGCCGTGCGCGCCCGCATCCACGAAGAGCTCGACGAGCTGGCCGAGGACGAGGCGCTCGAGGTCGTCGCGCCGCCGCGCAACGACGCCCGCGCCGTCACCAACCGCATGGCCTCGGCGGGCATGCCGGCCGAGAAGTCCAAGGACTTCGGACGCTCGACCCGCCGCCTGCTCGGTCGCCTGCGCCCCGAGCGCGCCGGCTTGGTCGTCGTGCTGGTCCTCGCGCTCGCCAGCGTGACGCTCTCCGTATTCGGCCCGCGTCTGCTCGGTCGGGCGACGAACCTCGTCGTCGACGGCGTGCTGAGCGGGAACGGCATCGACTTCACCGAGCTGCACCGGGTGCTGCTGTCGGTGCTGGTGCTCTACGTCGCCTCGGCGCTGATGGCGTACTCACAGGCGTACCTGCTGGCCGGCGTCGTGCAGCGCACGATGCACCGGTTGCGGGCGGACGTCGAGGACAAGCTGCACCGCCTGCCGCTCGGCTTCGTCGACCGGCAGCCCCGCGGTGACCTGCTGAGCCGGGTCACCAACGACATCGACAACGTCGCGCAGAGCCTCCAGCAGACGCTCAGCCAGATGCTGACCTCGGCGCTGACGATCGTCGGCGTGACGATCATGATGTTCACGATCTCGCCGCTGCTCGCTCTCGTGGCGGTGCTGACCATCCCGGCGTCGCTGCTGACCCTGCGTGCGATCGCGGCCCGGTCACGCACCCGGTTCATCGCCCAGTGGGCCCACACGGGCTCGCTGAACGCGCAGGTCGAGGAGGCCTTCACGGGCCACGCCCTGGTGAAGGTCTTCGGCCGGACCCGCGACGTCGAGCAGCGCTTCGAGGCCAAGAACGACGAGCTGTACCAGGCGAGCTTCGGCGCCCAGTTCATCTCCGGGATCATCCAGCCGGCGATGATGTTCCTCGGCAACCTCAACTACGTCGCCATCGCCGTCATCGGCGGCCTGCGGGTCGCGTCGGGCCAGATGAGCATCGGCGACATCCAGGCGTTCATCCAGTACTCGCGCCAGTTCACCCAGCCCCTGACGCAGCTCGCGTCGATGGCCAACGTCTTCCAGTCGGGCATCGCGTCCGCGGAGCGCGTGTTCGAGCTGCTCGACGGCCCGGACCAGGTGCCCGACGACGAGCACCCGCTGGTCGACGAGGATCCCCGCGGTCTGGTCGAGTTCGACCACGTCAGCTTCTCGTACGTGCCGGACAACCCGCTGATCCAGGACCTGACGCTCGTCGCGCAGCCGGGCGAGACCGTCGCCATCGTCGGCCCGACCGGCGCCGGCAAGACGACGCTCGTCAACCTGATCATGCGGTTCTACGAGCTGAACGGGGGTGCGATCCGGCTGGACGGCCAGGACATCGCCCACATGCGACGCCACGACCTGCGCGCCAACATCGGCATGGTCCTGCAGGACACCTGGCTCTTCGGGGGGACGATCCGCGAGAA
The DNA here is from genome assembly GCA_023423215.1 of Actinomycetes bacterium. Lineage (GTDB taxonomy): Bacteria > Actinomycetota > Acidimicrobiia > Acidimicrobiales > Microtrichaceae > JAFAFZ01. The sequence continues at coordinate 1,029 of JAFAFZ010000060.1, read as the reverse complement.
CATCGCGTACGGCAACCTGGACGCGACCGACGAGCAGATCGTCGAAGCCGCCCGGGCCACCTACGTCGACCGCTTCGTGCGCTCCCTGCCCGACGGCTACGACACCGTCGTGGACGACGAGGGCGGCACCGTCAGCGCCGGCGAGAAGCAGCTGCTGACGATCGCGCGCGCGTTCCTGGCCGATCCGACGATCCTCATCCTGGACGAGGCGACCAGCTCGGTGGACACGCGCACCGAGGTGCTCATCCAGCAGGCGATGGCGGCGCTGCGCTCGAACCGCACCAGCTTCGTGATCGCCCACCGTCTCTCGACCATCCGCGATGCCGACACGATCCTGGTGATGGAGGCGGGTCGCATCGTCGAGCAGGGCGACCACGACGAGCTGCTGGCACGCGGTGGCGCGTACGCCACGCTCTACAACGCCCAGTTCGCCGGCGCTGCCGCCGAGGTCGCCTGAGGCCGCTGCCGGCCTCCACCTCGCCGTGTCGCACAGGCCCACCTGCGGGCCGCACCGACCCGTCGAGGACGGAGCCCGGTCCGGTCGGCCTCAGACGATGCGGCGCACGCTCGCCCAGCGCGCCAGCTCGTGGCGCGACGACAGCTGCAGCTTGCGCAGCACCGACGAGGCGTGGGTCTCGACGGTCTTCACCGAGATGTGCAGAGCCGCGGCGATCTCCTTGTAGGCGTAGCCCCGGGCCAGGTAGCGCATGACCTCCTGCTCTCGCGGCGAGAGCAGGTCGAGCTCGGGGTCCGCGGTCGGGGCGACGGCGCCGGCGAAGGCGTCCAGCACGAAGCCCGCCAGTCGCGGAGAGAACACGGCGTCGCCGTCCGCGACACGGCGGATCGCGTCGACGAGCTCGTCCGCCGAGATGTGCTTCGTCACGTAGCCGCGTGCGCCCACTCGCACGAGCGAGATGACGTCGTCCGGCTCGTCCGACACCGACAGCGCCAGGAACCGCACCTCGGGCAGCACGTCGAGGACGGCCGCCACGACGGCGTGGCCGTCGCCGCCTGGCAGGTGCACGTCCA
>JAFAFZ010000560.1 GCA_023423215.1 Actinomycetes bacterium | reverse complement strand
GGCGCGGCGTCCAGGTCGAGGCCAACTGACCGGACGGGTCCCGGCGGACCCGAGCCGCGGCCGCCAGCGACCTCGACACGGTGATCTCGACACGGTGATCTCGACACGGTGACCTTCGACAGGGCGACCTTCGACAGGGCGACCTTCGACAGGGCGAGCTTCGACAGGGCGACCTCGGACGTGCCCCGTCGGCGGGCAGACTCGTGCGGTGCCCCACGACGGAACGCAGCTCGACCGGGCAACCGAGGAGTCCATCGAGCTGGCGCGTGAGGTCGTCGCGGCCGCCGGCCCCGAGCGGGTGACCGTGCTGACCGGTGCCGGGATCTCGACCGACTCGGGCATCCCCGACTTCCGCGGCCCGCAGGGCGTGTGGACCAGGGACCCGGACGCCGAGAAGTACTCGAGCATCGACCACTACCTGTCGGACCCCGAGCTGCGGGTGCGGGCGTGGCGCTTCCGCATGGAGAACCCGGCCTGGACGGCGACGCCGAACGCCGGTCACCTCGCGCTCGTCGACCTGGAGCGCTCGGGCCGCCTGCAGCTGCTCGCCACGCAGAACATCGACGGACTGCACCTGGCCGCAGGCAGCGATCCGGCACGCGTCGTCGAGGTGCACGGCACGATCCGCGGCGCCAGGTGCACCTCGTGCGGCTGGCGCGGCGACATGGTCGAGGTCATGGACCGGGTGCGGGCCGGAGAACCGGACCCGCCGTGCGAGGTCTGCGGCGGGATCCTGAAGTCGGCGACGGTGTTCTTCGGTGAGCACCTCGACCCGGTCGACGTGGAGCGCGCCTTCGACGCCGCGTCCGACACCGACGTGCTGATCTGCGTCGGAACGAGCCTGCAGGTCTTCCCGATCGCCCAGATGGTGCCGCTCGCGCTGCGCGGCGGCGCGCAGCTCGTCATCGTCAACGCCGAGCCGACGCCGTACGACGAGGCCGCCGTCGCGGTGCACGCGCCGATCGGCGTCGCCCTGCCGCGCATCGTCGGCTGAGCGGCGCGGCGGCCGTCCGGTCGCGGAGACCCCGCCGATAGCGTGACCTGGTGACACGTCGGGCGTCCTCGATCGCGCCTCCGGCCGGGGCGCTGGCCGATCCGGCAGATCCGCCGTCGGCCGAGCCGCCGTCGGCCGAGCCACCGTCGGCAGAGCCACCGTCGACCGACCTTCCGCCCGACGAGCGACCGTCGGCCGACCCGGCGCACGCGGTGTCGACCTCGGCCGCGCCGACGGACCCCACGACGCCCACCGCCACCCGGCCTGGCCGATGGCATCCCGCTCGGGACTACGGGGTGCTGACCGTCGTCGTGGGGACGCTGACCGCGGCGTTCTACCGACCCTGGCACGGCGGCTGGGGCACCCCGCTCACGACCGGCGGCGACACGTACTCGGTGCTGGCGATGCTGGACGGCGTCGGGTTCACCGGGACCGCGTCCGGCTCGGCGACGCTCGGCACGCCCTACGGCCTGTCGTGGATCGACTTCCCGCTGGGTCCCGACCGGGCGCACCTGATCGTCTTCCGTGCGCTGCGAGCCCTGACCGGCGACCCCGTCGTGGCGCTCGACCTGGCGTTCGGACTCGGCTTCCTGACCGTGGCCTGGGCGTCGTTCGCGGTGCTGCGCCGGCTGCGGGTCACGCCGATGGTCGCGGGCGCGGTGAGCGTCGCGTTCACCTTCGCTCCCTATCACTTCGCACGCGTGGCGGACGGACACCTGTTCCTGTCCGCCTACTACGCCGTGCCACTCGGCGTGCTGCTGGTGATCTGGGCAGGCGACGGCGTCCTCGGTCGGCACCTGCCACGGGCGCGCTGGATCGCGGTGGTCGCGATGGTGCTGCTGATCGGGTCCTCGAGTGCGTACTACGCCGCGTTCACGATCGTGCTGGCCGTCGGCTCCGGCCTCGTGCTCGCGGTCCGCCGGGCCGAGTTGCGGGTCCTGGTCGTGTCCGTGCTGGTCGCCGGGGCGATCGGGGTGGTCGTCGTGGCCAACACCGCGGGCGACCTGCTCGCCGCGCGTGCTGCAGGTGCGAACCCCGAGGCGGCGGCACGACCGGTGGCGGACAGCGACGCCTTCGGCCTGCGCCTCGCGCAGCTGGTCCTTCCCTCGCCCGGCCATCGGATCCCGGCGATGGCCGAGCTCGGGAACCGCGCCACCGAGCTGCGCTCCCCGGGGGAGTCCGGTGCTGCGATCGGGCTGCTCGGCCTGGCCGGGCTCGTCGGCGTCGCCGCGGTCGCCGTGCGTCGCGTCGGACGACCCGCCCGTCCGGGTCGGGACGGCGAGGAGGATGCGCTGATGGTCCGCCTCGCCGTGCTGACCGGCGTCGGTGTCGTCGCAGCGACCGCAGGGAGCCTGGGCCTGCTCGTCGCGCTCGTGGGATTCGGGCAGATCCGGGTGTGGGGCCGGATGTCCATCGTCCTCGCCTTCCTCGGGCTGACCGGGCTGGCGGTGCTGCTCGACCGGCTCCTGCGCACCGACCGCCTGCGCGCCACGTCGATCGGTCCGCTGCTCGTGGCGATCGCCGTGGTCGCCCTGGTCGTCCTCGACCAGGTGGGGCTCGTGCCCGACCGGGCACAGGTCGCCGCCGCGTGGACCGAGGACCGCCAGCTCGCAACGCAGCTCGAGGGCACGCTCGACGACGGTGCGGCCGTGTTCCAGCTGCCCCACGGCGAGTTCCCCTCTGCCGACCCGCCCGGCGACCTGCCGCTCTACGGACTGCTCGGCCCCTGGGCCGCCGGATCCGGCGACCTGAGCTACAGCGCGGCCGGGATGCAGGGGCGAGCGGGCGACTGGCAGCGGACCTGGACCCAGCAGCCACCCGAGGTGCTCGTCGCGGGTCTGGCGGCGGCCGGGTTCGATGCGCTGGTGCTCGACCGCCGATCCGAGGCGGGGAGCGAGGGTTCGCAAGGGTCGATCGGGACGGCCGTGGCGACGACCGGACCGGTGGCCGACTGGCTCGAGCGCACGCTCGGGCCGCCGACCGGCGAGGTCGGCGAGACCGGCGAGGCCGGCCAGGCCCGCATCTGGTACGACCTCCGGCC
>JAFAFZ010000049.1 GCA_023423215.1 Actinomycetes bacterium | reverse complement strand
GTCGTCGCCGAGGGCGGCTCGCCACGCGGCCTCGGGGTCCTGGCCGCGCAGCCACGCCGCGGCCGAGAGCAGCGCCGGCAGCGAGGCGCGCGGCTGGACCATCGGGTTCGCCAGGTAGCCGTGCAGGTGCTCGGGCAGGCCGGGCTCGCGGCCGCGCAGCGGGCCGGTGAACAGGTGGTCGACCATGAGGGCGTCGTTGACCGGGGTGTTGTCCCACAGCAGCGGTCGCCGTCCGCCCAGCGCCGCCGTCCATGCCGCGGCGTCCGCCACGGTGACCGTGCGGTTCACCACGTGGCGGCCCGTCCAGCCGATCGGGACGTCGTCGGGCACCGTCCGCGACAGCTCGGTCAGGTACGGCGGCGCGGACGTGCCGGTGTAGTGCAGCGGCACCACGAACAGCTCGACGTGGTCGGGGAGCTGGTCCCGCAGCCACGCGGTGAGCTCGCCGTGGACCGTGCCCAGGCCCTCGACCGGGTCCAGGTCGTCGAACAGGACGCCGACGAGGGACACGCCGACCTCGACGACCTGCAGGAACTTGGCGCGCAGGGCCTCGCGGTCGGCGGCGCTGGTCGCGTCGATCGAGAGGCCGGGCGAGACGGTGAAGCCGACGCGCAGTCCGCCGTGCTCGGCGAGCGACGCGAACTCGCGGTGCACCTCGTCCGGGTACGGGGTGCGCCACTCGGCGCGGTGCAGCGGATCGTCCTTGGGTGCGTACACGTAGGTGTCCATGCCCGCCGCGGCCAGCGCGGCGGCGACCCGCCGGCGCTCCTCCCAGCTCCAGGGCTGCCCGTAGAAGCCCTCGATGATGCCCTTCACGTGCTCGCCTCCGTCGGTCGCGCCCTCGTCCCGCCGCCTGAGAACCGGTCCGCGGTGCCGCCCCACCGCCACGGTGCGGCCGCGTAGGGTTCCGAGCATGTCACGCACGTTGTCGGAGGCCGACTCGAAGGCCCTCCTCGCGCCCTTCGGCGTCCCGTTCCCGGACGAATCGCTCGTCGACTCACCGGACGCCGCCGTGGCGGCCGCCGCAGCGGTCGGCCGGCCGGTCGCGGCGAAGCTCTGCGGCGAGCACATCGCCCACAAGACCGAGCGGGGGCTGGTGCGCCTCGGCCTGGGCGACGCCGAGGCGGTGCGCACGGCGACCGAGGAGCTGCTCGCGGCGGCACGGCCCGAGGACGAGGCGACCGGCGTGCTGATCGCGCCGATGCTGTCGGGCAACCGCGAGCTCATCGCCGGTGTGGCGGTGGACGAGCAGTTCGGCCCGACCGTGCTCGTCGGCATCGGCGGGGTGCTCGCCGAGGCCGTGGCGGACGTCGCCGTGCGGCTCGTCCCCATCTCCCGCGTCGACGCCGAGGAGATGCTCGAGCAGCTCGCCACCCAGGACCTGCTCGGCGAGTTCCGGGGTGAGCCGGCGGTCGATCGCGACGCGGTCGTCGACGTGCTGCTCGGCCTGTCCGACGCCGCGGTGGCACGTCCCGAGGTCCGCTCGATCGACCTGAACCCGCTCATCGTCGTCGACGGCCGCCCGGTCGCGGTCGACGCGCTGGTCGAGGTCGACGCCGAGGCGGTGGTCGCATGAGCGCATCGCGCAGCTCCCAGCTCACCGACGAGCACTTCTCGGCGCTGTTCGACCCGGCGGGCGTCGTCGTCGCCGGCGCGTCGAGCCACCCCGGCAAGTTCGGCTTCGTCAGCCTGCACAACCTGCTCGCCTCGGGCTACCGCGGCCAGGTGCACGCGACGAACCTGGACGGCATCGAGGTCCTGGGCATCCGGACCGTCCCGTCCGTCGACGACCTGCCCGACGGCGCCGCGGACCTGGTCTTCGTGTGCACCCCCAAGTCGGTGAACCCCGACCTGCTGCGCGCGGCCGCCAAGAAGGGCGTGCGCGCCGCGTTCCTGACGTCGGCCGGCTACGGCGAGGCCGGTCCCGAGGGCGTCGCGGACGAGGCCGAGCTCGTCGCGCTGTGCGACGAGCTGGGCATCCTGCTCGCCGGCCCCAACGGCCAGGGGGTCGTGTCGACCCCGTCGCAGCTGTGCGCACAGATCGTCGCGCCGTACCCGCCCGCCGGTTCGATCGGGGTCGCCAGCCAGTCCGGCAACTTCGTCTCCAGCTTCATGAACTGGTCGTGCGCGACCGGCGTGGGCATCTCACGAGCCGTCTCGGCCGGCAACGCAGCGGCGACGCCCGTCGCGGACTACCTGTCCTGGTACGCACGGGACCCGAGCACCTCGGTCGGGTTGGCGTACGTCGAGGGCATCCCGGACGGTCGCCGCTTCTACGAGCAGGTGCGCCAGGTCGCCGCGCAGATGCCGCTGGTCCTCGTCAAGGGCGGCGCGACGGCCGGCGGCGCCCGTGCCGCGGCGAGCCACACCGGTTCGCTCGCCAGCGACGACCGGACCTTCGACGGCGCGTGCCGCCAGGCCGGCGTGACGCGTGCCGCGACGGTCGAGGAGGCCTTCGAGGCGGCCGCGACCTTCGCGACGCAGCCGCTGCCGAAGGGCAACCGCGTGGTGGTCATGACGACCGCCGGCGGCTGGGGCGTGGTCACCGCGGACGCGATCACGCGTGACCCGGACCTGGACCTGATCGAGCTGCCCGAGGACCTGCGCGCCTCGATCGATCCGCTGCTGCCGCCGCGCTGGAGCCGCGGCAACCCCGTCGACCTGGCCGGCGGCGAGACCCGCGACACGATCCCGCAGGTGCTCGACCTGATCGCCTCGCACCCCGAGGTCGACGCGGTCGTCTACCTGGGGCTGGGCATCCAGTCGAACCAGGCGCGCATGCTGCGCGAGGGCCCCTTCCACGACGACGCCGACGTGCAGCGCATCGTCGCCTACCACGAGCGCCAGGACGCCCGCTTCGCCCAGGCCGCGCACGACGTGTCGGTGGCCACGGGCAAGCCGATCCTGACCGCCACCGAGCTCGCCGTCGCCTTCCCCGACAACCCGGGACCGGCGACGGTGCGTGCGACCGGACGGTTCTGCTACCCGTCGGCCGACCGCGCCGTCACCGCGCTCGGCCACCTGTGGCGTCGTCAGCGCCACCAGCTC
>JAFAFZ010000040.1 GCA_023423215.1 Actinomycetes bacterium | reverse complement strand
CACGAGGGCGGTCGGGCGGTCGTCGACCCGGGCGTGCACGGCGGCCTTCACGTTGTCGGCGTTCGCGTAGAAGAGCCCCGACTCGGGTCGGACGACGACGATGCCCGGCGTGGGGGTGGCGTCGTCGTGGCGGTCGAGGTCGACCCAGTGGGGTCCGTCGGCGGCGCGGCCGAGCTCGGCGACGTGCGGACGGGACGCCCGGTAGACGAGGAGCAGGACGGACACGGCGATGCCGATGAAGAGCCCGGGCAGGGTGTCGAAGATCAGGACGCCGAACATGGCGGCGAGCGCAGCGATCAGGTCGGCCCGTGCGGCCGGTCCGTAGATCTGGCCGAGCTGGGCCGAGTACACCCGCCAGAGGCGGCGGAGTGCGTCGACGTCGACCAGGTCGGCCACCGCGGCGATGACGACCGCGGCGAGCGTGGCCTCGGGCAGGTCCTCGAAGAGCCCGGTCAGGAACAGCAGGGTCAGCACGGTCAGCGCGGCGACGAAGATGCCCGACAGCTGCGAGGTCGCACCTGCGGACCCGTTCACCGCCGTCTTCGAGAGCGAGCCGTTCACCACCATGCCGGACGACAGTCCGGTGCCGAGGTTGGCGGCGCCGAGCCCGATCAGCTCCTTGTTCGGATCGATCTCGTAGTGGGCCTTCTGCGCGTACGTCTTCGCCGCGCCGAGCCCTTCGGCGAACCCGACGAGCAGGACGCCGACAGCGGAGCCGGCCAGCCCGGAGTAGTCGGACCAGCTCAGGTCCGGCAGCCCGAGCGAGGGCAGCCCGGCGTCGATGTGACCGACGATGTCGACGCCCTTCGCGTCCAGGTCGAACACCGAGACCGCGGCGATGCCGAGGACCACGGCGATCAGCGGCGCGGGCGCCCTCGGGACGAAGCGACGCAGCAGCAGGACGACCGCGAGCGACGCGGCGCCGACCGCGAGTGTGCGCCACTGGGTGTCGCCCAGGCGGGTGAGGACGTCCCACGCCTTCTCGAAGAAGTCACCGTCGCCGCCGGGGACGCCGAAGAGCTTCGGGACCTGGCCGACGATGATCGTGAGCGCCAACCCGATGATGAACCCCTTGAGCACCGGTTCGGAGATGAACGACGCCAGGAAGCCGAGTCGGGCGAGCCCGGCGGCGATGCCGAGCACGCCGACGACCAGGGCGAGCCCGGCGGTCAGCGCGAGCGCGGACCCGTCGGTGGCGACGTCCGCGATCGCCGCGCCCGAGAGCGCCGCGGTCGCCGCCATCGGGCCCACCACCAGGTGCCGGGACGAGCCGAACACGGCGTAGAGGAGCAACGCCGCAGGCGCGGCGTAGAGGCCGACGACCGGCGAGACCCCGGCGATCGTCGCGTAGGCCAGCGCCTCGGGCACCAGGACCGCCCACACCGTCACGCCGGCGATCAGGTCGGCGGGAACCCGCTTCGGCGTGTAGCCCCGGAACGAGGTCAGGACCGGGACCTTCATGGACGTCCGCTCACGAGTCGTGGTCCGTGCGATCGGATCAGGGCGTCACGATCGGGAAGTCCGGCGTGGACGAGTCCAGGACGCCGAGCAGCTGGCCGATCACGCCGGTGTCGCCGTCGTGCTCGATGCCGTCCAGTCCGGCGCCCCCGAGCAGCCCCAGGAGCTGGGCCTTGGTGAGCGTGACGGTCAGCGCCGGCGTGCCGGACCTCGGGTCGACGTCCTGGATGAGGACGCCGTTGGACAGCTCGGTGCGCACGGTGTGGCCGAGGTCGGTGAAGGTCCAGTCGATGGCGAACGCCAGGTCCCATGCCTTCGGACCGTCGACCCGGATGGCGATCGAGTCGAACAGCTGCTCCACCGAGAGCGCGCCGAGCATCTCCGGCGACGCGGCCATCTGGAACTCGTTGACCGTGATGCCCTCTCGGAGCTCCTTCGCCCCGGTCAGGTAGAAGTTCCTCCAGGTGCCGTTCTCTGCACCGTGCCCCATCCGCTCGTAGACCGAGGCGAGCAGCTCCTTCGCGCCGACGTGCCCCTCGTCGGCGAACACGGCGTGCTTGAGCAGCTGTGCGGCGAAGCGGAGGTCGCCCTCGTCGGCGTAGCGCTGGGCCTTGGTCACGACCTCGTCGACGCCGCCCATGCACTCGACGTAGCGGGTTGCGGACTCGACCGGCGGGTGCTCCCACAGCGAGGACGGGTGCCCGTCGAACCACCCGAGGTAGCGCTGGTAGATGGCCTTCACGTTGTGGCTGACCGAGCCGTAGTAGCCGTGGGTGTGCCAGCACGCGTCCAGGGCGGGCGGCACCTCCATCAGCTCGGCGATCTCGATGCCCGTGTGGCCGTGGTTCATCAATCGCAGCGTCTGGTCGTGCAGGTACGCGTAGAGGTCGCGCTGCTGCGAGAGGTAGGTGACGATGCGGTCCCGTCCCCACGTCGGCCAGTGGTGCGAGGCGAACGCGACCTCGACGTCGTCGCAGAACAGGTCGATCGCCTCGTTCAGGTAGTGGGCCCAGATGCGCGGGTCGCGCACGACCGCGCCGCGCAGGGTCAGGATGTTGTGCAGGTTGTGCGTGGCGTTCTCGGCCATGCACAGCGCCCTCAGGTCGGGGAAGTAGAAGTTCATCTCGACCGGGCACTCGGTGCCCGGCGTCATCTGGAACCGGATGCGCACCCCGTCGACGACCTCCTCCTGGCCGGTGTGGGTGATCTCGATCGTGGGAGGGATCAGTCCGATCGAACCGGTCGAGGTGGTCGCGCCGAGGCCGGCGCCGATCTGTCCCTCGGGGCCCTTGTCCAGGCCGGTGCCGTACATGTACAGGCCGCGCCGCGTCATCGCGGTGCCCGCGTAGACGTTCTCGGCGACCGCGGCCTCCATGAAGCCGTGCCCGGCGAGGATGGGCACCTCGGACTCGTAGACGCCGTGCACGCCACCGAAGTGGTCGCCGTGCGCGTGGGTGTAGATGACCGCCGTGACGGCACGGTCGCCGCGGTGCGTCCGGTACAGGGCGAGCGCCGCCGACGCGCACTCGGGCGAGATGAGCGGATCGATGACGATCACGCCGTTGTCGGACTCGATCAGCGTCATGTTCGAGATGTCGAGGCCACGCACCTGGTAGATCGCGTCCGGGACGACCTCGTAGAGGCCCTGCTTCGCGGTGAGCTGGCTCTGGCGCCACAGGCTCGGGTTGGCGGTGTCCGGGCAGTCGGCGTCCAGGAACGAGTAGACGTCGTTGTTCCAGACGGGGCGATCGTCGGCCGTCGTGATCACGCACGGCACCAGCGACCCGATCAACCCCCGATCCGCGTCCTCGAAGTCCTGCCGATCGTCGAAGCGTGCGGGCACGGTCGCCTCCTCGGGTCCACCCCGGTCCCAGGTCGTCCGACGACCGGGCGTCGACGGTCGACCGTAGCCCTTGACCACACCCCGGAGCGGTGAGAACGCCGACAGCGGTCCCGGGCTCCTCGGTACTGTCGACCGAAGGCCGAGCGACAGGGGGTACCGGCATGACGACCCGACCGAAGGACGCGAGTCCCGCAACCGTCGAGGCGAACCGCGCCGCCGTCGCCAAGTACGCGATGGACGACGTCCAGGACTTCGAGGACGCGACCAAGGGGCGCATCGCGGACTTCGACGAACCGGTGCGCGGCGAGGACGGGCACACGATCTTCGACCAGCACGACTTCGACTGGATCGAGGACGACCCCCACGCCCCGGCGCCGGACACGGTCGAACCGAGCCTGTACCGGCAGTCGAAGCTCGTGAAGCCCGGCGGACTGTTCAGGGTCGCCGAGGGTGTGTTCCAGGTGCGCAACAACGACATCGCCAACCTGACGGTCGTCGAGGCGCCGGAGGGCCTGGTGGTGATCGACTGCATGGCCGGCGTGGAGTCCGCCCGCCAGGGGATGGCGCTCATCCGCGAGCACGTGAGCGACAAGCCCGTCGCCGCGGTCATCTACACCCACACCCACATCGACCACTACGGCGGCGTGAAGGGCGTGGTCGACGAGGCCGACGTGCGCTCCGGCAGGGTGCCGCTCATCGCCCCGGGCACGATCGCCAGCTTCGACAAGTACGCGATCGGCGAGAACGTGGTCGCCGGCAACGCGATGGCGCGCCGGGCCGCCTACGCCTTCGGCGGCCTGCTCGACCACGGCCCGAAGGGCCTGGTGAGCTGCGGCATCGGCATCGAATCCACCGCCGGCCCGACCGTGTCCTACCTGTCGCCGACCGACGGCATCACCGAGACGGGGACACGGCGCAGCATCGCGGGTCTCGACTTCGAGTTCCTGTACGCGCCCGACACCGAAGCGCCGGAGGAGATGCACATCTGGATCCCGCAGCTCGGCGCGCTGACGTGCGCCGAGAACGCCAACCACGCGCTGCACAACATCCAGACCCTGCGCGGCGCCCGCACCCGCGACGCCCGCAACTTCGCCCGCTACCTCGACGAGACGCTCGAGCGGTGGGGCGACGAGGCCGAGGTCCACTTCGGCCCGCACACCTGGCCGATGTGGGGCAACGAGCGCATCGTCTCGTTCATCGAGTCCCAGCGGGACACCTACAAGTACCTCCACGACCAGGCGTTGCGACTGGCGAACAAGGGGTACACGCCGCTCGAGGCCGCCGAGGTGATCGAGCTGCCCGACGCGCTCGGACGCGAGTGGTTCAACCGCGGCTACCACGGCACCTGCCACCACGACGTACGAGCCGTCTTCACCAAGGAGCTCGGCATGTGGGACGGCGACCCCGTCTCGCTGCACCCCCACCCGCCCGTCGAGTCCGCGCAGCGCTACGTGGCCTTCATCGGTGCCGAGAAGATCCTGGAGGAGGGCCGCCGAGCGGTCGAGGAGGCCGACTACCGGTGGGCCGTCGAGATCCTCCACAAGCTCGTCTTCGCCGACCCGGACAACACCGAGGCCCGCGAGCTGCAGGCCGACGCGTACGAGCAGATGGGCTACCAGGCGGAAGGACCGCAGTGGCGCGGCATCTTCCTGTCGGCGGCGAAGGAGCTGCGGGAAGGGGCTCAGCCGGCGCCGTTCACCACGGGCAGCGAGGACACGATCCTCGCCATGCCGCTCGACATCCTGTTCGACTTCGCCGCGGTGCACGTGATCGGCGACGCGGCGGCCGAGGTCGACCTGTCGATCGACTTCACGTTCACCGACCTGGACGAGACGTGGAACGCCTGGGTGCGGCGCGGCGTGCTCAACGCTCGCCGCGGTGCCGGCGCAGGCGTCCCCGCCCAGTTGACCGTCTCGGGTCCCAAGCCGCTGATCGTCGCCGCACTCCTGCAGCCGTCGGCGGCGGCGGAGCTCGCCGACGCGGGGAAGCTGAGCCTCGACGGCGACGCCGGCGTGCTCGACGCGCTCGCCGGCGTGCTCGACACCTTCGACCCCAGCTTCCCGATCGTCACGCCCTAGCGGATCACGTCCGACCGACCGCCCTTTTCCGATCGTCAGCGCAGCATCAGCTGGTCGACCGGAGCGAAGTCGTCGGTCAACGGCCGGGCGCCGTCGATGAACGCAGCGACCTCGGTGGGTGGCAGGAGCTCGCCGTCGCCCGGATCGACGACCACGCCCTCGATCGGTTCGTGCGAGCCGATCAGGATCTGGTTCACGCGCCGGTCCTCGGGCACCCCACCGACCGGCAGGATCGCGGTGACGTAGGTGAACTGCTCTGCCAGCGTCGCGAGCTGCGCCCGGGCGTAGCGGTTGCGACCCCCGTCGATCACGTTCATCACGTAGACGCCCTCGGGGCGCAGCGTCCGGTCGATCTCGCCGATCGTCTCGACGGTGGTCAGGTGCCAGGGGACCGAGGTGCTGGCGAACGCGTCACCGACGACGACGTCGTAGGCGTCGTCGGGCTGGTCCGGCAGCGCCAGTCGGGCGTCGCCGACCACCACGTCCATCGTCGAGGTGTCGATGCCCAGGTCGTAGCGTGCCACCTCGACCAGGTCCGGGTCGATCTCGAGCACCGTGGCCGTCGATCCGGGCCGGGTCGCCTCGTGGTACGCCGGCAGGCTGAACCCGCCGCCGCCGAGGTGCAACGCGTCGAGGGCCCCGTCCCCGGTCGAGGCGTCGACGACCGCGGCGATGAGCCGCACGTAGCGCAGCTCCAGGTGCGTCGGGTCCTCCAGGTCGACGTACGCGTGGCGCGTGCGGTCCAGGATCAGGCTGCGACCCGAGGTCCGCTCGGGATCGACCTCGACGCGCACGCAGGCGTACGCGGTCTCGCGATCGCACGGCGGTGCCAGCAGCACGGCCCCGGTGCCGGCGGCGAACGCGAACACCGCCGTGGGCAGCACCAGGCCGAGCGTGCCCTCGGCGCGCAGCTCGCGCCGTCGACGGACCATCTGCACCACGCCGGCGGCGATCGTGACGGCACCGATCAACAGCACCACCCATGTCGTCGGCAACGTGGCGACCAGCACGAACCCGGTCAGGAACGTGCCCGCCAGCGCGCCGAAGGTGCCGGCCGCGGACACCCGGCCCACCACCGAGCCCGACTCGTCGAGCGACTCGATCTGCAGCTTCGCGACCATCGGCGCGACGGCGCTCAACACGGTGGCGGGGGCCAGGAACGCCGCGGCGGTCAGGACGACGATCGCGCCGGCGCCGGTGCCCACGCCCGGACCCAGCATCCGGAGGATCGGCAGCGATGCCCACGCCAGCGCGCCACCCAGCACCAGGGCCGGTCCGATCAGCCGCCGTGGGTCGTACCGGTCGGCCAGCGCCCCGCCGACCGCTGCGCCCAGCGCGATGCCGGCCAGCACCGTGCCGATGATGCCGGTGAAGGTCTCCTGCGAGACGCCGACGTACGGCGCCATCAGCCGACCCGCCAGGACCTCGAGCATCAACACCACGGCGGAGGTGCCGAACAGCAGCGCGGCGGCGGTCCACGTCTTCATCGGGCGGCGCGTCGGCACGGGCGCCGAGGCTACGGCTCGGCGGTGGGCAGCGGCCCGCGCGGGTCTCACTCCAGCGGTTGCAACGGCACCGGCTCGGCTGTCGTCCGCCCGAGGGTGACGCCCAGGCTGGCGACGCTGACGACGGCGAGCGCCGCCAGCTCCCGTGCGTCGAGCGACTGCCCCAGGACGACCAGCCCCGCCACAGCGCCCGCCGCCGGCTCCAGGCTCATCAGCACCCCGAAGACCCGGGTCGACAGGTGGCGCAGCGCCTCGAGCTCCAAGCCGTAGGGGATGATCGACGACAGCAGCGCGACGCCGGTCGCCGCGAGCAGCACTCGCGGCTCGTCGACGGCGTCGATCGCGCCGCCGAGCCCGAACGGCGCGACCAGCATCGCCGCGACGGTCAACGAGACGGTCAGGCCGTCGGTGCCGGGCAGGACCCGTCCCAGGCGCGAGCTGGCGACGATGTAGATCGCCCAGAAGACGCCCGCAGCTCCGGCCAGCAACAGGCCGCTGACGGGCACGTCGCCGGACGAGCCCCACCCGAGCAGCGCGACGCCGCCGCCGGCGAGCAACGCCCACAGCAGATCGATCGCCCGCCGGGTCTGGACCAGCGCCAGCGTCAACGGACCCAGGAACTCGACCGTCACCGCGATGCCGAGCGGCACCGTCCGCAGCGACAGGTAGAAGAGCAGGTTCATCGCCGCCATCGTCACGCCGAGCGCCACCGCGGCCCGCCACGACGCGCGGGACCACGAGCGCACCGCGGGGCGCAGCGCGACCCACAGGATCGCCGCGGCGATGCCGACGCGCAGGAACGTGACGCCTGCGGCGCCGATCTCATCGAAGATCGAGCGACCGATCGCCGCGCCGACCTGCACCGAGATGATCGAGGTCAACACCAGGACCTGCGCCGGCACGCGGGTCCGGACCGGCGTCGTCACCACTGCCTCCTCGTGGGCCCGGGAGGAGGATCACGCTACTCGGCGGTCGGCTCGCGCCAGCGGTCGTGCCAACATCTCTCGGACCGGAGGGGACACGTGGACCAGATCTCGGATTGGGCGAACTTCTACATCGCGGGGGCGGGTGCCGCGGCGGCGATGGTCGGCCTCTTCATCGTCGCCGTCTCGGTGAACATCGAACCGATCGTGCAGGACACGGTGCTGCCCCCACGGGCCGTCGGCACGATCGCCACGCTCGTGCTCGCGCTGCTGACCTGCATGAGCGGTCTGATGGCCGACCAGAGCGTCGACTGGTTCGCCGTGGCGGTCCTGCTGTTCGGCGCGGTCGCCTGGTTCTCCAAGGTCCACGCCGCTCGACGGATGATCGTCGAGCGCTCCACGCACGTGGTCAGCAGCGTCGTGGGAGAGGTGGTCACCGGCCAGACCCAGACGCTGCCCTTCCTCGTCGGCGCAGCGCTCCTGCTGGCGGACCGGTCGGCCGGGCTGAACTGGATCGGCTTCGGCGTGCTGGCCGTGTTCGCCTTCTCGATGATCAACGTCTGGGTGCTGCTCGTCGAGATCCGTCGCTGAGGTCCACGCTCGGGGCGGTCACCAGTACTGCTCCATGATCTCGTGGGACCACGCCGGCTGCTCGACCTGCCCGCGGGGTCCGAACTCCGCCAGGTGCGGCTTCAGGTCCAGCACCGGCGTCCCGTCGATGGCGTCGAGCCCGCGCACGTGCAGCCGGGTGCCCTCGACGCCCTCGAGCCGACAGGTCGTCACGCCGAGCCGGTTCGGCCGGACACGACCCCGCTGGGCGAAGATCCCGACCTCCGGCCAGTCCGCGCGCCCACGCGGCCGCCGTGCGCCGCTCACCACGTCCGCCTCGTCGACGCCGTGGAACAGGAACACGACGTCCAGGTGCGAGAACTCCTCGAGACCAGCGATCGACTCGACGGCGAAGCGGGGGTCGAGCTCGATCGTGCAGCGCACCTCGTCCCAGCCGTCGTCGACGGCCTCGACGCGACCACCACGGACCCATGCCACCGGCTGCACCACGAACTCCATGGTGGCCATGGTCGGGCCTCCGGCGGCTGGGGACAAGTGCGATCTGACGGCCCGTCAGAAACGGCCGGCGATGGCTACGGTGTGACGGATGTCCGACGCCCTCGACGCCCCGGCCCTGCCCGACACCCAGCAGCGAGTGGTGCTGCGACAGCGGCCCGAGGGGCTGCTCACCTGGGACGACGTCGAGCTGGTCGAGGTGCCCCTGCCCGAGCTCGCCGAGGGCGAGGCGCTGCTGCACAACGAGGTGATCGGCATCGACGCCAGCGTGCGGTCCTGGCTCAGCCCCG
>JAFAFZ010000025.1 GCA_023423215.1 Actinomycetes bacterium | reverse complement strand
CAGCCCGACCGACTCGGGCGGCGGATCCTCGGCCCTCGGGCTCGTCGTGGCCGTCCTGGTGATCGGGGGGCTCGGCGGTGCGGCGTGGTGGCGCTCCCGTGCTCGCCGGCCCGTCGAGGAATCCGTCCAGGGTCCTTGAGTCGAACGCCTGTTCGTAGTTACACTGGTGTCGTCGTCCGGCGTCGGTGATCGGCGTGCAGGTGTTCCGGGGGGAGCGGCCCCCGGATCTCGCTGTCACACCCCGTCGGTACGTTCAGCACCACGGACAGGGCAGTACGCCGACCCACCCGGTCACGCACCGTCCTCCGCCAACTTCCCCCAGCGGAACGACCCCAGCGGCCCACCGGAAGCGGTGGCCACACACCGAACAGGACGGACGGACATGGCAGCAGTGGAACGGGACAAGGCACTCGAGATGGCCCTCAGCCAGATCGAGAAGCAGTACGGCAAGGGCTCCGTCATGAAGATGGGCGAGAAGTCCTCCATGGACGTCGAGTCCATCGCCACCGGCGCCCTCTCGCTGGACATCGCCCTCGGCATCGGCGGCCTGCCCCGCGGCCGCGTCATCGAGATCTACGGCCCGGAGTCCTCCGGCAAGTCCACCCTCGCCATGCACGTCGTGGCCGAGGCGCAGCGCAACGGCGGCATCTGCGCCTACGTCGACGCCGAGCACGCCATGGACCCGAACTACGCCGGTCGCATCGGGGTGGACGTGGACGAGCTGCTCATCTCCCAGCCGGACACGGGTGAGCAGGCCCTGGAGATCACCGACATGCTCGTGCGCTCCGGTGCGCTCGACGTCATCGTCGTCGACTCGGTCGCCGCGCTGACCCCCCGTGCAGAGATCGAGGGCGAGATGGGCGACAGCCACGTCGGCCTCCAGGCCCGCCTGATGTCGCAGGCGCTGCGCAAGCTCACCGCCAACCTCAACAAGACGAACACGATCTGCATCTTCATCAACCAGCTGCGAGAGAAGATCGGCGTGATGTTCGGCTCGCCCGAGACCACCCCCGGCGGTCGGGCGCTCAAGTTCTACTCCTCGGTCCGCCTGGACATCCGCCGCATCGAGGCGATCAAGGACGGGGTCGAGGTCACCGGCAACCGCACCCGCGTCAAGGTCGTGAAGAACAAGATGGCCTCGCCGTTCAAGCAGGCCGAGTTCGACATCATGTACGGCAAGGGCATCAGCCGCGAGGGCGGCGCGCTGGACCTGGCGGTGGACTTCAACATCGTGAAGAAGTCCGGCGCCTGGTACACGTACGAGGGCGAGCAGCTCGGCCAGGGCAGGGAGAACGCCAAGAACTTCCTGGTCGAGAACCCCGAGATCATGATGGAGATCTCCGACCGGGTCCTCGCGGAGGCCGGCATCGGTCAGGTGGACGAGGAGCCGCTGATCGAGCTGGTCGACCCGGACGACGTGCCGATCAGCCTCGACTGATCCGGCACCGCAGGTCTGGTGTCGGTGTCGCGGTCTGGGGTCGCGACACCGGCACCTGAAGCCCCCGGTTCCGGGCTCGGGACCACCCGCTCGTAGACTCGTCCCGATGGCCGGCAAGTACGTGGTGCGCACCTTCGGGTGCCAGATGAACGAGCACGACTCGGAGCGCATCGCCGGCCTGCTCGAGGCCGACGGCATGGAGGCGACCACCGACGTCGCCGACGCGGACGTCGTGGTGCTCAACACCTGCTGCATCCGCGAGAACGCCGACAACAAGCTCTACGGCACGCTCGGGCACCTCAAGAGCCTGAAGGACGCCCGTCCCGGCATGGAGATCGTCGTCGCCGGCTGCCTCTCGCAGAAGGACCAGGGCGCCGTCGCCGAGCGGGCCCCCTACGTCGACGTCGTGATGGGCACGCACAACGTGCACCGTGCGGTCGACCTGCTCCACGAGCGGCGTGACTCGGGCCGGCCGGTCGTCGAGATCCTCGCCGAGACGGTCGCCGAGGACCACGAGCTGTTCCCCTCCGCGCTGCCGGTCGTGCGCCAGGCCGGCTACGCCGGCTGGGTCACCATCCAGATGGGCTGCGACAACAACTGCGCCTTCTGCATCGTGCCCGCGGTGCGTGGCCCCGAGATCAGCCGGCCCTTCGGCGACATCCTCGCCGAGGTCGAACGAGCCGCCGCCGAGGGCGTCACCGAGCTGACCCTGCTGGGCCAGAACGTGAACTCCTACGGACGCGACCTGACGTTGCGACTCCGTGGCCGTGACGGGCAGGCGACCACGTCCGAACCCGGTGCCCCGGTGCTCGACGACACCTTCCTGGTCGGCTCGGCCTGGACCGACGCCGAACGCGCCCGGGTCCGGCCGCTCTTCGCCGACCTGCTGCGAGCGGTCGGCTCGGTGCCCGGCATCCGACGGGTGCGCTACACCAGCCCCCACCCGAAGGACCTGCGGCCCGAGACGATCGCCGCCATGGCGCAGGTGCCGACCGTCTGCGAGCACCTGCACCTGCCGCTCCAGTCGGGCAGCGACACGATCCTCGCCGCGATGCACCGGGGCTACACCGCCGAGCGCTACCTGGCACGGCTGTCCGAGGCCCGCGCCGGCATCCCCGACCTCGCGGTGACGACCGACATCATCGTCGGCTTCCCCGGAGAGACCGACGCGGACGCAGCGGCGACGCTCGAGGTCGCCGCCGAGGCGCAGTACGACGGCGCGTTCACCTTCGTCTACTCGCCCCGCCCGGGCACCGAGGCGGGCGAGATGGTCGACCGCTTCGTCGACCACGACGTCGCCGTCGAGCGCATGGCACGGCTCCGCCAGGTGATCGAACGCTCTTCGCTGCGCTCGAACGAGGCCCGGGTCGGCCGTCTGGACGAGGTCCTGGTGCTCGGCCCCTCCAAGCGTGACCCCGCGCGGCTCTCGGGTCGCACCCGGCAGAACCGGCTCGTGCACTTCACGCCGCCGGCGCCGTTGCGACCGGGGACCTACGTCCAGGTGCAGGTGACCTCGGCGACCACGACCAGCTTGCTCGGCGAGTTCGTCGACGTCGTGTCGACCCCGACGCACCGGACCCGCATCCCGGTCGCGGCAGGGTGAACGGCCCCGGGCGCCGCAGCTCGGCGCTCGTGCCCCTGGTGGCAGCCGCAGGTCTCGACGCGGGGACGTCCGGCGTCGCCGGGAGCGAACCCGAGCACCGCTACGAGGCCGAGCGCACCATCCAGTCCCTGGCGACGACGCTCGCCCGCCTGCACTCGGTCCCGGTGCCGGACGAGCTGCGGGCGGATCCCGAACTGGTGCTCGGACCCGCCGAGCTGGTCGAGCGGGCGCAGCACGGCACGAACGAGCCGGGACCTGCGTACCGGCACCTGAGCCGCGATCGGCTGGTGGAGGTCCTGCGCGACGGCACGCCCGTCGCACCCGATGCGGGGTCGCTCGTGCTCTCGCACGGGCGCCCGACGTTCGCCGCGCTGCGCCTCGACGGGCCGACGCCGATCGGCTTCGCCGACTGGGCCGACGTCGCCCTGGCGGACCCGCACCTGGACCTGGCCGTGGCCGCACGCGACCTGGTCGCCCGGTTCGGTCCCGCGCCGATCCACGCGTTCTTCGAGCACTACGGCGCGGCGCTCGACGATCCTGCGGCGCGTCCTGACCCGGTCCGACTCGACTGGTACCTGCTCGCGGACGAGCTCGCACACGAGCTCACCGGGTGAGCGCGTCCGCCGGCGGTCCGGGCGAGCCCGGCCGTCACCTGGCGCTCGTCGGGCCGACCGCGTCCGGCAAGTCGTCGGTCGCGCTCGCGCTGGCCGAGCGGCGACGCGCCGCGGGCGAGCTGGTGGAGCTCGTCACCGTCGACTCGATGCAGGTCTACCGGGGCATGGACGTCGGCACGGCCAGCCCGACCGCGGACGAGCGCCGGCGTGTGCCGCACCACCTGCTCGACCTGGCCGACCCCGGCGACGAGTTCTCGGTCGCCGAGTTCCGCGACGCGGCCGACGCCGCGATCTACGACATCGAGTCGCGTGGAGGACGGGCGATCCTCGTCGGCGGCACCGGGCTCTACCTCCAGGCGGTGGTCGACCGGCTCGAGCTGCCCGGCAGGTACCCCGAGGTCGCCGCGCAGCTCCAGGCCCAGGACGACACCCTCGCCCTGCACCGCCGCCTCGTCGAGCTCGACCCCGAGGCCGCGGCCCGCATCGAGCCCGGCAACCGTCGCCGCACGATCCGGGCACTCGAGGTCACGCTCGGCTCCGGTCGACGGTTCTCGGAGTTCGGCCCCGGACTGGACGCCTACCCGCCGACCCCGATCGTGCTCGCCGGCCTGCGCGTCGACCGGGACGTGCTCCGGCGGCGCATCGCCGAGCGGTACGCCGTGCAGCTCGACGAGGGGTTCCTGGACGAGGTGCGGACCCTGGCCGCACGCCCCGAGGGCATCTCGCGCACCGCCGCGCAGGCGCTCGGCTACAAGGAGCTGCTGGCGCACCTGGACGGGAGCTGCACCCTGGACGAGGCCGTCGCACTGGCGGTGGACCGCACCCGGCAGTTCGCGGTGCGCCAGATCCGCTGGTTCCGCCGGGACCCGCGCATCACCTGGTTCGACCACGACGGCGACCCGCTCGCCACCGTGGATGCGCTCGACGCCCACTGGGCCGGCGCCGGCTGGCCCGCGGAGCCCTAACCCGCTGCGGGCGGTGCCACTGCCGCCGCTACGGTGGACGGGTCGAAGCTCCGCGGAAGCGCCACGGCGCTCGACGGAGCAGCACGTGCGACGACTGACCAAGCACCACGGACTGGGCAACGACTTCCTGGTGGCGCTGGCCGACCAGAACCCCGGCCTGGCGCCCGACCCGCAGCTCGCCGTCGCGCTGTGCGATCGCCGTCGCGGTCTGGGCGCGGACGGCCTGATCCACGCGCTCGCCCCGTCCGAGCCGGGTCACGACGCCTGCATGGTGCTGCTGAACGCCGACGGGTCCGAGGCCGAGATCTCCGGCAACGGCATCCGCTGCCTCGGCCAGGCGCTCCTGCGCCACCAGGGCCGGACCGAGGGGGAGCTCCGCATCGAGACGCCCGGGGGCGTGCGCCACCTGCGCACCGTGCGCGGCGACGACGGCAACGAGGTCTGGATGCAGGTCGACATGGGCGCCGCCACCGCCGGACCCGAGCTGGCTCCCGAGACCGTCGCATACCCGGCGACCCGCCGTGCGACCCGCGACATCGGCAACCCGCACCTGGTCCTGCTGGTCGAGGACCCGTCCCGCGTGGAGCTGACCGTCGACGGACCCCGGCTCGAGGCCGAGTACCCCGAGGGCATCAACGTGCACTTCGTGAAGGTGCTCGGACCGGACGAGCTGCAGCTGCGGGTCTGGGAGCGTGGCGCCGGCGTGACCGAGGCGTGCGGCTCCGGCGCGACCGTCGCGGCGGCCGTCGTGCACGAGTGGGGACTGGTCGGCCCGCACGTGACGGTGAAGATGCCCGGCGGCGTCGCCGTCGTCGACGTCGGCGACACCCTGCTGCTCACCGGTCCCGCGACCTTCGTCGCCGAGGTGATCGTCCCGTGAGCGAGCTCGAGCCGAACGGGTCCGACCAGCCCGCCGACCTGCCGGACGACATGGAGCTCGACCTCGCGGAGGACGTCGCCGACGTCGACACGCACCGCGGCGCGTTCGGCGACTTCGGCGGCGAGACCAGCGCGTTCATCGAGCGCACCTTCCGTGAGCGCATCCTGGTCGTCGGCGTCAGCTTCCCGCCCCACGACGACGAGGCCGTCGAGGAGTCCCTCGAAGAGCTCGCGCTGCTGGTGGACACCGCCGGCGCGGACGTCGTCGGGCGGGTCGTGCAGCGGCGCAACAGCCCCGATCCGGCGACGTACGTCGGCAAGGGCAAGGTCGAGGAGATCCGCCGCCTGGCCGAGGCGACGGACTGCGACACGGTCGTCTTCGACGACGAGCTCAGCCCCGCCCAGCAGTACAACCTCGAGAAGCAGCTCGGGCGAACGGCCATCGACCGCACCGCCGTCATCCTCGACATCTTCGCCCAGAACGCCCACAGCCAGGAGGGCAAGGCGCAGGTCCAGCTGGCGCTGTTCCGGTACCGGCTGCCCCGCCTGCGCGGCAAGGGCGGCTCGATGTCCCAGCAGGCCGGTGGCGTCGGCACCCGACGTGGTCCCGGTGAGACCCAGCTCGAGATCGACCGCCGCCGCATCACCCGGCTCATCCACAAGCTCGAGGCGGACCTGCGCCAGATCGCCCACCACCGCGACACCCAGCGCAAGTCGCGCCGCCGCTCGAGCCTGCGCCACGTCGTCATCGTCGGGTACACCAACGCCGGCAAGTCGACGTTGCTCAACCGGCTCACCTCGGCGGGCGTCCTGGTCGAGGACCGACTCTTCGCCACGCTCGACGCGACCACCCGACGCCTGCAGCTGCCGGGCGGCGAGTCGGTGCTGCTGACCGACACGGTCGGCTTCGTGAAGAAGCTGCCGCACCAGCTGGTGCAGGCCTTCGCGTCGACGCTCGACGTCGTGAACGAGGGCGACCTGCTCGTGCACGTCGTCGACGGATCGGGACCGGACCCCGAGGGCCACATGCGCGCCGTCCGCCAGGTCGTCGACGAGATCGGCGGCCACGACGTGCCCGAGCTGCTCGTCTTCAACAAGGCGGACGTCTCGGACGAGGCGCGTCGTCTGGCCGACGCGCACCCCGGTTCCGTCGCCATCTCCGCGGCGACCGGCGAGGGCGTCGACGAGCTGCTGCTGCGCATCGGCGACCGGCTCCGCTCGCTGGTGCCGGCGGTGCAGATGTTCGTGCCGTACGAGCGGGGCGACGTCCTGGCGGCGCTGCACCGCTCGGGCGAGGTGCTCACCGAGACCGCCGAGGACTCGGGCGTGCGGGTGTCGGTCCGGCTCGAGGCGTCCGAGGTCGGACGCTTCGACGACTTCCTGGTCGAGGACGTCGGGGCCGGTACCGTGTCCGCCCGATGACCGTCGGCTTCGTCCCACCGCCGTACCCCTACGACCGCCTCCGCCCGCTGATCGAGCTGGCCGAGGCCGAGCACGGCACCGTCGTCGACCTGTCCATCGGCACGCCGTGCGATCCGCCGCCCGAGGCGGTCGTGCAGGCGCTGGCCGAGTCGGCCGCCGCCCGGTCCTACCCGCCGTCGATCGGCACCGCCGCGTTCCGCGACGCCGTGGTCCGCTGGTTCGACCGACGGCTCGGCATCACGGTGCCCGACGCGCAGGTGGCCGCCTGCATCGGCTCGAAGGAGCTGGTCGCCGGCCTGCCGCACTGGCTGCGACTGCGCCGACCGGATCGCGACACCGTGCTGTACCCGGCTGTCAGCTACCCCTCCTACGAGATGGGCGGCCTGCTGGCGGGGTGCCGCGCCGTGCCGGTCCCCGTCGACGACGCGTGGCGCCTCGACGTCGACGCCATCGACCCCGAGGACGCCGCACGCGCGCTCTGCTTGTGGAGCAACACGCCCGCGAACCCGACCGGCGGACTCGACGACCTGGGCGCCGTCGCGGCCTGGGGGAGGGCGCACGGCGTGCCGGTGCTGTCGGACGAGTGCTACGTCGAGTTCACCTGGGACGGCGAGCCGGCACGGCCCGGTCTGCCGCCCGGTCGCACGATCCTCGAGCTCGGGTTCGACGGCGTGCTCGCGGTGCACTCGCTGTCGAAGCGCTCGAACCTGGCAGGCGCGCGCGTCGGCTTCTACGCGGGCGACGCCGAGCTGGTCGAGTTCTTGCGAGAGGTCCGCAAGCACGCCGGGTTCATGGTGCCGGGACCGACGCAGCTCGCCGGCATCGCGGCGCTCGACGACGACGAGCACGTCGCGGTCCAGCGCGACCGGTACCGCGGTCGTCTGGAGCGCGTCGCAGCCGTCCTCGGTCAGCTCGACCTGACGGCGCCGCTGCCCGGCGGCGGCTTCTACCTGTGGGTGCCCGCCCCCGAGGGCGACGCCTGGGGACTGGCCGAGCTGCTCGCCCGTCGCCTGGGCGTGATCGTCAGCCCGGGTGAGTTCTACGGCTCGAGCGCGCCCGGCTTCGTGCGGGTCGCGGTGGTGCAGCCGGACGACCAGCTCGACCTCGTCGAACGGCGCCTCGCCGCCGGCTGAACGACCGGTCGACCGCCGGCTGACCGAGCGGCCTCCAGCACCGTCGAGGATCCGCCGATACCTCTCAGGTGGCCGACATACTGAGGTCCACGTGCCATCACGGGGGACCGCTCGTGTCGGTCCCGGACAAGGAGCCCTCATGGCAGACGGAACGAAAGCGCCCAAGGGCGCGCTGATCACCGGCCTCGTGCTGCTCGTGCTGTCCCTCGTCGGTTGCGGCGTCGGCTGCGCCAGCTTCGTCGGCTTCGCCGGCGACCTGTCCGACGTCGTCGAGGGGTCCTCGACCGTCGCGCTCGGCGACACCGCCGACCTGGCGGCCACCGGCGGCACGGCGATCATCCTGTCGAGCACCCCGAACCTGACCTGCGAGGGCCAGGAGGAGAACGGCGGGGCCGTCACCTTCGACGACCCGCCCGCCGGCTCCAGCGGTTCGGTCGAGACCACCAACGGCACCAGCCTCGACTTCACGTACTCCTTCGACACCGTGGCGGGTCGCAACTACCTGATCCGCTGCGAAGCCAGTGAGTTCGACAGCACCGGTGGCGAGTACGCCGTCGTGCCCTTCCCCGGCTTCTCGAAGCTGGTCACCGGCGGCGGCGGTCTCGCCGGCGGCGCCCTGTTCTTCGTGCTCGGCGTGATCTTCCTGATCGTCGGCCTGGTGAAGCGCTCGAAGTGGAAGAAGAACCGCAACGCGTTCGCCGGCGGTGGTGGCGGCGGGTACGCCCCTCCGC
>JAFAFZ010000661.1 GCA_023423215.1 Actinomycetes bacterium | reverse complement strand
GCGGCGTCGTTGACGCGCCTTGCGCAGCCGCATCGCGGAGCGCACGACCGGTTGCGGTCCACCGCTCGAGCCCGCACGCTCGGCGTCGGCCTCCGCGTCCTCGTCCGCCGCCGTGCCGCGTCCCGCGCCCTTCGGAGGGGCGAGGGTCATCGGCGGCGCCTGCTCATGATCGCTCACCATAGAGCCCTCGCTCGGCGATGAGGGAGATGACGGCGTCCGGCAGCAGGTGCCGCGTGGGCCGCCCCTCGCGCACCCGTGCGCGCAGCTCGGTCGAGGACACCTCGAGGCGCGGGACGTCGACGCGGTCCACCCGGAAGGCCTCGGGCACCTCGCTCGTCGAGCCCGGTCGGTCCACCACGACGATGCGGCACGCCGCGGCCACCTCGGCCGGACGCTCCCAGGTGTCGAGCCCGGCTGCGGCGTCGCCGCCGAGCACCAGGAAGAGCTCGGCGTCGGGCTCGGTCCGAGCCAGCTCGCGCAGGGTGTCGATGGTGTACGACGCGCCACCGCGACGCAGCTCCAGGTCGCTCGCCTCGACGCCCGGCTCGTCGCGCACCGCGGCACGCACCATCGCCAGCCGGTCTTCGGCCGGCGACACCGCTCGGGTGCCGACCTTCTGCCAGGGCTCGTTCGCCACGACCATCAGCACGACGTCCAGGTCGAGGCGGAAGCGCACGTCGGCCGCCGTCACGAGGTGCCCGATGTGGGGCGGATCGAACGTGCCGCCGAACACGCCCACACGGCGCGATCGGCCCTCGGGGACGGGCATCGGACGATCGTAGGCCGAACGAACTTTCGCCAGAACGAGTCTCAACTTCGTGGGAGCGGGGCCGATACCGAATTCGACGGAGAAAACCAACCTCTCCCCAGAACACGAAGGTTGCCCGCGATGAGTGACTCGGTCGGCATGTACCTGAACGAGATCGGCATGGTCCCCCTGCTCGACGCAGAGGAGGAGCGCGAGCTCTCGCGCACCATCGAGGCCGGCACCGAGGCCCGCCGCCGTCGCGAGGCGGGCGACCGCAGCCGCGAGGTCCGCAAGGCGATCATCGCCGGTGACGCCGCCAAGGACCGCTTCATCCGCTCGAACCTGCGACTCGTCGTCAGCGTCGCCCGCCGCTACCCGCTGCCCCCGGGCATGGAGCTGCTGGACCTGGTCCAGGAGGGCAACCTCGGCCTGGAGCACGCCGTCGACAAGTTCGACTGGCGGAAGGGCTTCAAGTTC
This sequence comes from Actinomycetes bacterium, assembly GCA_023423215.1. Classification (GTDB taxonomy): domain Bacteria; phylum Actinomycetota; class Acidimicrobiia; order Acidimicrobiales; family Microtrichaceae; genus JAFAFZ01. The sequence goes on along the minus strand of JAFAFZ010000661.1, from coordinate 2,716 downwards.
TCGACCTACGCCACGTTCTGGATCCGCCAGGCGATCGGCCGTGCGCTCGACCAGAAGGCGTCGCTGGTGCGACTGCCCGGCGATCGCTCCGCCTCGCTGCGCGCCGCGCTGCGACAGGTCTCGGGCGACGGCGACGAGCTCGACGACGAGAACGCACGACTGCACCGCCTCACGACGCCGACGTCGCTGGACCGCACCATCGGGGACGACGACTCGAACGAGCTCGTGGACCTGCTGGCGGACCGCCAGTCCGGCCCCGAGGACCTGCTGCTCGACAACGAGCACAGCGAGTGGCTGCACGGCCTGCTCGACGTGCTCGACCCGCGCGCCCGCTCGGCGGTCGAGCAGCGCTTCGGCCTGACCGACGGCCAGCGTCGCAGCTACCGCGAGGTCGGCGAGGAGCTCGGCGTCACCGCCGAGGCCGCGCGCCGCCTGGTGAAGCGTGCGGTGAACACCGTGCGCGACCAGGCGATGGCGACCGCCGTCTGAGCCGACGACCGGGGCAACCCGCTTCGATCCGCGGGGGCTGCGCCGGTAGCCTTGCGCCGATGTCCAGCTCCCCCGGCTCCCCCTCCGCCACCTCCGGGTGGTCGCCGACCTCCTGGCGCGCGCTGACCGCGCTCCAGCAGCCCGAGTGGCCGGACGCCGGGGAGTACGAGAACGCCCTCAAGACCCTCTCGGGCTACCCGCCCTTGGTCTTCGCGGGCGAGGCGCGACAGCTGACGGCGTCGCTCGGCCGGGTGGCCGAGGGCGGCGCCTTCCTGCTCCAGGCGGGTGACTGCGCCGAGTCGTTCGAGGCGTTCTCGGCGAACTCCATTCGCGAGCGCCTGAAGGTCATCCTGCAGATGGCCATCGTGCTGACCTACTCGGCCGGCGTGCCGACGGTGAAGGTCGGCCGCATCGCCGGCCAGTTCGGCAAGCCGCGCTCCGCACCGTTCGAGAGCGTCGACGGCGTCGAGCTGCCCAGCTTCCGCGGCCACATCGTCAACGACATCGGCTTCACCGCCGCGGCCCGCACGCCGGACCCACAGCGCCTGCTCCAGGCGTACCACCAGTCCGCCTCGACGCTGAACCTGCTGCGGGCGTTCACCAAGGGAGGCTTCGCGGACCTGTCCCGCGTGCACGCGTGGAACCAGGAGTTCGTCGCGTCCAGCCCCGAGGGTCGCCGCTACGAGCAGCTCGCCCAGGAGATCGACCGCGCGCTGCGCTTCATGGAGGCCTGCGGGTTGGACCACCACGTCGTGCCGGCGCTGCACGACGTCGACGTCTGGACCAGCCACGAGGCGCTCCTGCTCGGCTACGAAGAGGCACTGACGCGCCAGGACTCGCTCACCGGCGACTGGTACGACTGCTCGGCCCACATGGTCTGGCTCGGCGAGCGCACGCGTGAGCTCGACGGCGCGCACGTCGAGTTCTTCCGGGGCATCTCCAACCCGATCGGCTGCAAGGTCGGCCCGACCGCCACGGCCGACGAGGTGCTCGGGCTGTGCGAGGCCCTCAACCCCGAGCGCGTGCCCGGCCGGCTGACGCTCATCTCGCGCATGGGCGCCGACAAGATCACCGACGGCCTGCGTCCGCTCCTCAAGGCGGTCAAGGACGCAGGGCACCCCGTCGTGTGGGCCTGCGACCCGATGCACGGCAACACCTACACGGCGCCGAGCGGCCGCAAGACGCGCCACTTCGACGCGATCCTGTCCGAGATCAAGGGCTTCTTCGACGCCCACGCGGCCGAGGGCACCTGGCCCGGCGGCGTGCACGTCGAGCTGACCGGCGACGACGTCACCGAGTGCCTCGGCGGCGCCGACGACCTGCTCGACGACGACCTCGGCCTGCGCTACGAGACGATGTGCGACCCGCGCCTGAACGGCCGGCAGTCGCTCGACCTGGCGTTCCGGGTCGCCGAGCTGCTGCGCACCAGCTGAGCCCGAGCGCCCCGTCTCCGGCGGGACCGGGCCCTTCCCGACCGATCCGGTGGGTTATTCCCGACTGGACTGGTCAGATTTCGCTGCTAAAGTCGACCGGAGCACTCGGCTTTCGTCGAGCGGCGTGCCTCGGCACGACCTGCATCCCGCACCCACTCCTTCCCGCACCGAACGGAGAGCAGCGATGACTCCCACCAGCGTGGTCGCGCCATGAGCACGATCGAGATCGACACCGACGGCGAGGTCATCCTCGGCGGCGAGGGCGCCCGCATCGCCGGCGGCAACCTGCCGGACGTGGATCCCGGCATGATCGCCGACATCCGCAAGTTCGAGCGCTGCCTCGCCGGCTACCTCTCCGGCGAGATCGAGGAGGACGTCTTCAAGGTCTTCCGGCTGGCCAACGGTGTGTACGGCCAGCGCCAGGGCGGCCACAACCAGATGATCCGCATCAAGGCGCCGTACGGGGCGATCACCCCGACGCAGCTGGACCGCCTGGCGGACATCTCCGAGCGCTACAGCCGCGGGTGGGGCCACCTGACCACGCGCCAGAACGTGCAGTTCCACTTCGTGGACCTGGAGCGTGTGCCGGACCTGCTGTGGGAGCTGGCCCAGGTCGGCCTGACCACGCGAGAGGCCTGCTCGGACACGGTGCGCAACGTCATGGGCTGCCACCTCGCCGGCGCCTGCCCGCACGAGGTGCTGGACATCCAGCCGTGGGCCGACGCGACGTTCTGGCACTTCCTGCGCAACCCGATCAGCCAGCGCCTGCCCCGCAAGTTCAAGATCAACTTCTC
>JAFAFZ010000647.1 GCA_023423215.1 Actinomycetes bacterium | reverse complement strand
CGCCGCGATCGTCGCGACGGCCGACTGAGGCCGGCGTCACCGTCCACCGCGCGCGCCGCCCAGGCGGTGCGCGCCCTCAGACGACGTGGCGGTCGGCCAGGTCCAGGGCGGCGTCGATGACGGCCAGGCCGTGGCGGGCGTCGTCGTCGGAGATGACCAGCGGCGGGGCCACGTGCAGGCGGTTGAAGTGGGCGAAGGGCCACAGCCCCTCGGCCTTGCACGCGCCGACGACCTCGACCATCGGCGCGGCATCGGCGCCCGTCGCGTTGTAGGGCACGAGCATCTCGCGTGTCGCGGGATCCCTGACCAGCTCGATCGCCCAGAAGCAGCCGAGCCCACGCACCTCGCCGACGCTGGGGTGCTTCGCCGCCAGCTCGGCCAGGCCGGGCCCGAACACGTCGGTCCCGAGCTGCGCGGCGCGCTCGACGAGGCCGTCCTCCTCGAAGATGCGGATCGACGCGACGGCGCTGGCGCAGGCCAGCACGTGGCCCGAGTAGGTCAGCCCGCCCGGATAGGCGCGCTCGTCGAACGTCGCGGCGATCTCGCCGTCGATGGCGACGCCGCCGAGGGGCACGTAGCCGGAGTTCACGCCCTTCGCGAAGGTGATGAGGTCCGGGACGACGTCCCAGTGGTCCACGGCGAACCACTCGCCGCAGCGGCCGAAGCCGGCCATGACCTCGTCCGCGATCATCACGATGCCGTGGCGGTCGCACAGTTCGCGCACGCCGGCCAGGTAGCCGTCCGGCGGGACGAGGATGCCGTTGGTGCCGACGACCGGCTCGAGGATGATCGCCGCGACCTTCTCGGGTCCCTCGAACATCAGGACCTCGCCCAGGTGCTGGAGCGCACGTTCGCACTCCTGGGCGGGCGAGTCGGACCAGAACGAGGACCGGTACGGGTACGGGCCGAAGAACTTCACCAGGCCCGGTGGGACGAACGGCTCGGAGGGCCAGCGCCGGGGGTCGCCGGTCAGGCCGATCGAGCCGCCGGTCGAGCCGTGGTAGCTGCGGTACATCGAGAGCACCTTCGGCCGGCCGGTGTGCAGCCGGGCCATGCGCACCGCGTTCTCGGTCGCCTCGGCACCGCCGTTCGTGAAGAAGATCTTGTCGAGGTCACCCGGGGTGTGCGCGGCGATCGAGGCCGCGGCCTGCGAGCGAGCCTCGGTCGCGAAGCCCGGCATGATCGTCGCCAGCTTCCCCGCCTGCTCCTGGATCGCGGCGATCAGCTTCGGGTGCTGGTGGCCGATGTTCAGGTTCATCAGCTGCGAGCTGAAGTCCAGGTAGCGGCGACCCTGCTCGTCCCAGAACCAGGAGCCCTCTCCCCCGGCGACGACGACCGGGTCGAGCAGCGCCTGGGCGGACCACGAGTGGAACACGTGCGCGCGGTCCTCGGCGTAGGTGGTGCTGGTGGGGGCGTCCAGGTCGGTCATCGGGGCCTCGGGTCGGGTCGGGAGTGAGGGCGTTCGGGCGGTGGGTCCGGCGAGCGCTGCTCGGGCACGGCCAGCGTAGGAGTCGGTGGGTGGTCGGTCGGTCGGTGGTCGGTCAGTGGGTGGTCGGGAAGCCCAGGTCGACGCTCGAGGTCGACGGGTCGGGCCACCGCGAGGTCACGACCTTGTTGCGCGTGTAGAAGCGCAGCCCGTCCGGCCCGTACATGTGCAGGTCGCCGAAGAGCGAGCTCTTCCACCCGCCGAACGAGTACGACGCGACCGGGACGGGGATCGGCACGTTGATGCCGACCATGCCGGCCTCGGCCTCGAACTGGAAGCGCCGTGCGGCGCCCCCGTCGCGGGTGAAGATCGCCGTGCCGTTGCCGTAGGGGTTGTCGTTGACCAGGGCCAGCCCCTGCTCGTAGGTGTCGACGCGCACGACCGAGAGGACCGGACCGAAGATCTCGTCGCGGTACACGGACATGTCGGTGCCGACGTGGTCGACCAGCGAGGCGCCCAGGAAGAAGCCGTCGCCGTCGGGGCGGTGCTCACGTCCGTCGACGAGCACGTCCGCGCCGTCCAGCGCTGCCTGGTCCAGGTAGCCCTCGACGCGGTCGCGGTGCTCGCCGGTGATGAGGGGGCCCATCTCGGCGTCGGGGTCGGTGCCGGGCCCGACGACCACCTTGCCGATGCGATCGGTGATGGCCGACACGAGCGCGTCGCCGACGCCACCCACCGCGACCACGACCGAGACGGCCATGCAGCGCTCGCCCGCCGAACCGTACGCGGCCGAGACCGCGGCGTCCGCCGCGGCATCGACGTCCGCGTCGGGCAGCACGAGCATGTGGTTCTTCGCTCCGCCGAGCGCCTGGACGCGCTTGCCGTTGCGGGCGCCGGTCTCGTACACGTACTGCGCGATCGGGGTGGAGCCGACGAAGCTGACGGCCTTCACGTCGGGGTGCTCGAGCAGGCGGTCGACGGCGACCTTGTCGCCCTGGAGCACGTTGAAGACGCCGTCGGGCAGCCCCGCTTCGGTCAGCGCACGGGCGATGAACAACGCGGCGGACGGATCCTTCTCGGACGGCTTGAGGATGAACGTGTTCCCGCACACGATCGCGTTGGCGAACATCCACATGGGCACCATCGCCGGGAAGTTGAACGGCGTGATGCCGACGACGACGCCGAGCGGCTGGCGGATCGAGTAGACGTCGACCCCGCTCGAGACCTGCTCGGAGTAGTCGCCCTTGAGCTGGCTCGCGAAGCCGCACGCGAACTCGACGTTCTCCATGCCGCGGGCGATCTCGCCGAGCGCGTCGCTCGGGACCTTGCCGTGCTCGAGCGAGATCAGCTGCGCGAGCTCGTCACGGCGACCGTCCATCAGCTCCCGGAACCGGAACAGGATCGAGGTGCGCTGGCTCAGCGAGCTCTCGCGCCAGGTGGCGGCGGCGCGTGCTGCGCTCGCGACGACGGCGTCGACCTCGTCGAGCGAGGCCAGGGCGACCTGCGCCTGCACCTGTCCGGTCGCCGGGTCGTACACGGGGGCGCTGCGGCCGGAGGTGCCGGCCACCACTGCACCGTCCAGGTAGTGGGGGATCTCGTTCACGTCGCCTCCCGACATTTGCGTCACACTGTGAGCCGGACAATGATGCTTCTGTACGGTCAGCTGGTGCGTTCAGTATGGCGCGGCGCTCCCGGCCGGTGCGAGCGCACGCTCGCGCACCGACGGAGAGGGGAGCGGGCAGCGGTGGACACCGACGAGCTGGTCTCGGCGATCGACGACCGCAGCGCACGCGGCATCGCGGCGACGCTGGCGCGACTGGTGCGCTCGGGCGAGCTCCGTCCCGGCGACCGGTTGCCGACGGTGCGAGACCTCGCCGGCCGCATCGGCACGAGCCCGACCACCGTCGGCGAGGCGTGGCACGCGCTCGCGCAGGCCGGGGTGCTCGAGGCTCGCG
>JAFAFZ010000546.1 GCA_023423215.1 Actinomycetes bacterium | reverse complement strand
GCCTGGACCGCCTGAGCGGCGGCATCGCGATGATCGGCGACACCGACATCTCCCGCCTCGGCGAGAAGGCGCTCACCCTGCTGCGCCGCGAGAAGGTCGGCTTCATCTTCCAGCAGTTCAACCTGCTGCCGACCCTCACCGCCGAGGAGAACATCCTGTTCCCGCTGACCCTCGCCGGCCGCAAGCCCGACACCGAGTGGATGCAGCACGTGGTCTCGACGGTCGGGCTGGGTGACCGGCTGTCGCACAAGCCGTCCGAGCTCTCCGGCGGCCAGCAGCAGTGCGTCGCCGTGGCCCGTGCCCTGGTGGAGCGGCCCGAGATCATCTTCGCCGACGAGCCGACCGGCAACCTCGACTCGCGCTCCTCGGCCGAGATCCTCCAGTTCATGGAGGGCGCCGTGCGCGACTTCGGCCAGACCGTCGTGATGGTGACCCACGATCCGGTCGCCGCCTCCCACGCCAGCCGGGTGCTGTTCCTGGCCGACGGTCGCATCGTCGACGAGCTGATGGACCCGACCCGGGACACGGTGCTCGACCGCATGCGCCTGCTCGGGGACTGAGCGCCGCATGTTCCGCTACGCACTGAAGAGCCTGCGCGCCAACGCGACCCGCCTCATCGCCACCGCGCTCGCGGTCATCGTCGGCATCGGCTTCCTGGCTGCCGGCCGCATGCTGACCGACGCCATGCGCGACGGCCTCACGGCCAACGTCGAGGAGCAGTACGCGTCGGTCGATCTGGCGCTCACCACCGGCCTGGGGGACCAGGGCGAGGGCTTCGGCCAGGTCCTCCCGCCGGACCTGCTCGAGGCCACCCGCAACACCTCCGGGGTCGCAGCGGCTGCGGGCGAGGTCCAGCAGGGCGTCACGGTGGCTCGCCCCGACGGGACCAGCGCCAACCTGCGGTCGCAGGGCCGCAACTGGATCGCGGACGAGCAGCTCAACCCGCTGCAGCTCGTCGAGGGTGATGCGCCGGCGGGCCCGGACGAGATCGTGCTCGACCGCGGGCTCGCGGACGAAGCGCTCGCAGAGGTGGGCGACGTCGTCGACGTGACGACCCCGCAGGGGGTGCGCCAGTTCGAGGTGGTCGGCCTCTCGGCCTTCGGCGACCAGGACGCGATCGACGACGGCGGCACCGTCTCGTTCGAGGAGGACGCGGCGCTCGACGTGCTGCAGGGAGGCAGCGGCTACCGGGCAGTGCTGGTGCGCACCGACGACGAGACCCCGAGCGGCGTCTCGGAGGTCCGCGACCAGCTCGAGGAGATCGTCCCCGGCAACGTCGAGGTGCAGACGCGCACCGAGCTCGTCGACTCCGAGACCGAGATGGCGCAGACGCTGCTCGGCATCCTCCGACCCGTCCTGCAGGGCTTCGCCTACCTGACCCTGTTCGTCGCCGCCTTCGTGATCTTCAACACCTTCTCGGTGGTGGTCACGCAGCGGTTCCGTGAGCTGGCCCTGATCCGGGCGATCGGCGGGACGCCGGCGCAGGTGCGTCGCTCGCTCATCGTCGAGGGCCTCGGCATCGGACTCATCGCGAGCGCGCTCGGGGTGCTCGCCGGCGCACTCATCGCCCTGCTCGTCCAATGGGTGCTCGGCCTCTTCGACATCGTGCTCCCCGGTTCCGGGGTGAAGGTCACGATCCCGACCGTGGTGATCTCGATCGCCGCAGGCACGATCGTGACGGTCCTCTCCGTCGTCGTGCCCGCGTTCCGCGCGGGCCGAACGAAGCCGGTCGAGGCCATGCGCTCCTCGGCCGTCGACACCTCGGGCACCTCGAAGGTCCGCGCCGCGTTCGGCGGCGGCTTCCTCGCGCTCGCCGCGCTGTTCCTCGTGCTGAACCAGACCGTCGGGCCGCAGTGGTACCTCATCGCGCCGGGCGCCCTGTTCCTGTTCTTCGGCACGTTCGTCGGCGGACCGCTGCTCGCCCGGGTGTTCGCCATGGGTGCCCGACCGGTGCTCTCGCTCTTCGGGCTGACGGGTCGCATCGCCGCGGACAACTCGGTGCGCAACCCGCGCCGGACGGCGACGACGGCGAACGCGCTCGTCATCGGCCTGTTCCTCGTGACGCTCGTGACGGTGTCCGGCGAGGCGATCAAGACGTCGATCGTCACGGAGCTGAACCGCTTCTCGTCCTCGGACTTCATCGTCGTCTCGACCGCCGCGATCCCGGACGACCTCGTGGACGAGATCACCGACACCGAGGGCGTCACCGCTGCCGCGGCCGTCCGCACCTTCGCCGGGATCGACCAGTCGACCGGCGACATCTACCCGCTCTCGACCGCTGATCTCGACACCCTCGAGGAGACGGCGGGCATCCGGATCATCGGCGACGAGGGAGCCTCGGCGCTCGACGACGGCGGCATGGCCGTGCTCGACGTCGGCGGGACGTTCGGCGGCTCCTCCGACGGATCCATGGGCGGGCCGATGGGCGAGGAGATCGGCGACTCGATCCCCCTGCGGGCCGCCGACGGGACCGAGGCCGACGTGCCGGTGGTCGCGATGTACGAAGGCGAGCTGGACGCGCTCATGCTCGGATCGCTCGTCAGCGAGGACACCTTCCGCGCCGTGCTCGGCGACCAGCCGGTGAACATGGTGTTCGTCCGCACGGACACCGGCGAGGCGACCGAGGTCGGACGGCGGCTCGAGAAGGTCCTGGACGACTACTCGGGGGTCGAGCTCCTGGCCGGCAACTTCATCGGCCAGACGTTCGCCACCATCTTCGACTTCCTGATCGGCGCGGTGAACGGCCTGCTGGGCATGTCCGTGGTCGTGGCGCTGGTGGGCATCGTCAACACCATGACGCTGTCCATCTTCGAACGACGCAGGGAGCTGGGCATGGTCCGTGCCCTGGGCATGACGAGACAACAGGTCGGCCGCATGGTCCGGATCGAGGCGGTCCTCATCGGCCTGCTCGGCACGATCGTGGGCATGGCGTCGGGCATCCTGCTGGCCTGGGTCATCATCTCGAGCCTGAGCGACGGCCTGGGCGGCGAGATCGGTCTGTCGTTCAACTGGGCCCGGGTCGGGCTGATCTTCGGCGTCGGTCTGCTGGTGGGAGTGCTCGCCTCGCTGCTGCCGGCCCGTCGCGCCACCCGCCTGGACATGCTCGACGCGATGAAGTCCGCCTGAGCCTGACGGTCGCCCGACCGGGCGGCCGGCGGTGTCACTCGTGCCGTCATCGAGCGTTCACACTCCGACGGGAAGCCCGGCCGCGCCCGACGAGTTCGCGCGGCCATGACCTCTCCCACCTCTCCCGAGACGCTCACGTACTTCTTCGACCCCACGTGCCCGTTCACGTGGATGACCTCACGCTGGTTCGTCGACGCGATCGATCGTGCCGGCATCGAGCCCCGCTGGCGGGCGTTCTCGCTGACGCTCATCAACGAGGGCAACGAGGTCCCGGAGGAGTACCAGGCGGGCATGCGCTCGAGCCACCGTGCGCTGCGGGTGATCGAGTCGCTCACCGCCGAGGGACGCCACGCGGACGCCGGCGACTTCTACACCGAGTACGGGAACCGCACGTTCCTGCAGGGCGCAGAGCCGGGTGACGAGCTGATCGCCGCCGTCGGCGAGGCCGCCGGGGTGCCCGACGCGCTGGCCCGTGCCGACGACGAGGCGAACGAGGCGCTCGTGCGGGCGGCGTTCGACGAGATCCGCGCCGTCGTGGGCGACGACGTCGGCTCGCCCGTGATCCGCAAGGACGCGACCGGGATCGCGATGTTCGGACCGATCGTCACCCCGGCACCGAAGGGCGACGAGGGCGACCGCCTGCTCACCGGCGTGCTCGCGCTGCTCGACGTGCCCGACGTGTACGAGATGAAGCGCACCCGCACCGCCGACATCGACTTCAGCTGAGCGGCTCGCTCCCCTCCTTCCCCCGTTCGAGATCCGGCTGTCAGGTGTGGCGTCACCTCGTCTGACAGCCGGATCTCGTTGGGGACGGGGTGGGACGCGGCCGCCGGGTCAGTCGCGGGGGCGCAGGCCGTGCAGCAGCGCCTCGGCGGTGAACTCCTGGTTGAGCGGGATGTTCTCGCAGAAGCCCATGCCGTGCAGCTCGAGCGACACCGAGCCGTGCACGGCGCTCCACAGCGCCTGGGCGACCTCGGCCGCATCCGCCTCGGCCAGCACCCTTGCCGACATGGCGCGCCGCACGAGCTGCTCGAGCCCGCGGAACGCCTCGGCGGCGTGCTCGAGGGCCAGGTCGGACGGCTGGTACTCGGCATCCGAGCGCTCGAACATCAGGGCGTAGTGCGACGGATGCTCGCGGGCGTACTGGCGGTAGCGCCGACCCGCCTCGAGCAGGTCCTCGAACGGGTCGTCGCTGGCGACGTCGACCATGACGCCGCTGAGCCCGTCGAAGCCGCGCACGAGCAGCGCGTCCAGCACGCCCTGCTTGCCGCCCAGGTGGTTGTAGACGCCCATCGGCGCCACGCCGGCCGCTGCGGCGATGCCGCGCACCGTCAGCGCGTCCGGACCCTCGTCGATGAGCAGCTGCTCGGCCGCGTCGACGATCGAACGCTCGACGTCCGCGCTCGGCGTCCGGCCCTTGAGGCGCTTGGAGATCGGAGCGAAGTTCCCGGCACGTGCCATCGATCCCATCGTAGGGCACTGGACTTCGAATAGCACATCGTTCTATAACAATGGCACGTTGTTCCACAGTTGTGGGACGGCGTGCCATTCGAGCTCCGACGGGGCGGACGCTGTCACGATCCGCCGCTCGGGTTCGTCGTCCTGGTGAGCCGCTCCGGCCCACCGACCCGCCGCTCCATCCGACCCCGTCCGAAAGCAGCACCCCATGACCCCTGAGCTCATCCACCGCCGGCGGTGGGGCATCCTCGCCGTCCTCAGCCTCAGCGTCTTCCTGGTGGTCGTGGACAACACGATCGTCAACGTCGCGCTGCCGACCCTCTCGCGCGAGCTCGACGCATCGACCAGCCAGCTCCAGTGGATCGTCGACGCCTACAGCCTCGTGTTCGCCGGACTGCTCCTCGCCTTCGGCAGCCTCGGCGACCGGTTCGGTCGCAAGGGCGTGATGCAGCTGGGCCTGGTGCTCTTCGGCATCACCTCGGTGGTCGCCGCGTTCGCCGGCAGCGCCGAGGGCCTCATCGCCGCACGCGGCGCCATGGGCGTCGGCGCCGCGTTCGTGTTCCCCGCCACGCTCGCCATCCTGACCAACGTCTTCACCGACCCGACCGAGCGCGCCAAGGCGATCGGCGCCTGGTCGGCCACCTCCGGCCTGGCGGTCGCCCTCGGCCCGCTCGCCGGCGGCTGGATGCTCGAGCACTTCTGGTGGGGCTCGATCTTCCTGGTCAACGTGCCGATCGTCCTGGTCGCGCTGGGACTGGGCGCAGCGATGATCCCGACGAGCAAGGACCCCGACGCAGGTCGCCTCGACCCCGTCGGCCTGGTCAGCTCGATCGCTGCGATCGGCCTGCTCGTCTTCACCGTCATCGAGGCGCCGCACCGCGGGTGGACCTCGGTCGAGACCCTCGGCGGGTTCGCCCTCTTCGCCGTGCTGCTCGTGACCTTCATCTGGTGGGAGCGCCGCCGTCGCGACCCGATGCTGGACGTCACCGTCTTCCGCAACCCGCGCTTCTCGGCGGCCAGCTTCGCCGTCGCAGTCGCCTTCTTCGGTCTGTTCGGCTTCATCTTCCTGATCACGCAGTACTTCCAGGTGGTGCGGGGCTACTCGACGCTCTCGGCGGGCGTGCACACGCTGCCCTTCGCCGTGACCGCGGCCATCGCTGCGCCGATCGCCGCCCGCCTCGCGCTGCGCTTCGGCACCATGCGGGTCGTCGCGGCCGCGCTGGCCTCGATGACGGCGGGGTTCCTGTGGGCCTCGACCTTCGACGCCGCCACCCCGTACTGGGGCCCGGTCGTCGGCTCGATGGTGCTGATGGCGCTGGGCCTGACGATGACCACCGCGCCGGCGACCGACGCGATCCTCGGCTCGCTGCCGAAGGAGAAGGCCGGCGTCGGCTCGGCGGTCAACGACACGACCCGCGAGCTCGGCGGCACCCTCGGCGTCGCCGTCGTCGGTTCGGTGTTCAGCTCGATCTACGGCCCGAAGCTGATCGACGCCCTGTCCGGGCTGCCGATCCCGCCGGCCGCGCTCGACGCGGCGTCCGGATCGGTGCAGGCTGCGGCGATGGTCGCCGAGCAGGCCCCGCCGGAGGGGCGCACCGTGATCCTGGACGCCGCTCGCACGGCGTTCCTGGACGGCATGTCCTCCGGTGTGCGCGTCGCGGCCCTCGCGACCGGCCTGGGTGCCATCGGCGCCCTGCTCTTCCTGCCCACCCGAACAGTCACCCCCGACCAGGAGTTCGGCGACGGTGATGCCTTCGCAGAACCGGGCGACGCCACGGACCGGCCCACCCCGGTGAGCGGCGCGTGACGCAGGGCGACGCGATGCCCGGGTCACGTCGGTCGACGGGCCGGTTCACGCGGGCGACCGCGGTGGACCGGCTCGACGACGGTACCTGGGCGGCCACGATCGCCACCGACTGGGACATCATGGGCAACACCAACGGGGGCTACCTGCTCGCGCTGGTGGGTCGGGCGCTGCGAGCGGCCACCGGCCGCCCGGACCCGGTCACGGTGACCGCCCACTACCTCTCGCCCGGCCACGCCGGCCCCGCGACGATCGCCACCGAGGTGGTGCGCAGCGGCCGACGGTTCACCACCGTGCGAGCCACCCTGCGCAGCGAGGAACGGGACCTGCTGTCCGTGCTGGCCACCTACGGCGACCTGGGCGACGGACCAGGCCGCGCCGGCGGCGACGAGGAATCACCGGAGCTGGTGCTGGCCGCACCGCCCGAGCTGCCCGGCCCCGAGGACTGCGTGCCGATCGTCGCCGATCCCCCGTTCCCTCCTCCGTTCATGGCCCAGGTCGAGCTGCGGCTGCACCCCGACGACGCCGGCTTCGCGCAGGGCCGCCCCTCGGGCACA
>JAFAFZ010000614.1 GCA_023423215.1 Actinomycetes bacterium | reverse complement strand
GTTGCCGCCGGTGACGCCGGCCCAGAGCGCACCGGCGTTGGTCGCCACGTTGGAACCGCCAGCGCCGGCGCCGCCACCGGTGCCGTGCGAACCGGACCCGCCGTTGCCGGCGCTGGTGCCGCAGCCGAAGAGGCTGCCGCAGCCGCCGTTGCCACCGGGTGCGCCACCGCCGCCGTTCTCACCTGCGGAGCCGCTGCTCGAGTAGTCGCCGCCGGTGCCGCCGTTGCCGCTCCGGGAGACACCCGACCCACCGCAGCTGCCCGGGCCGGAACCCGGCGAGCTGGGCCCCGAGGCGTTGCTGCCGTTGCCGCCGTTGCAGCCCGGTGCCGCCGCGCCCGGCACGCCCGAGCCCGCGGCACCGGCGACGCCGGCCTTGGCGCTGAGCGTCGAGTCGGTGACGGTGACGTTCGAGCCGGAGATGGCGCGCAGGCCGTAGGCGCTCGAGCCGGCGCCGGTGGGCGTACCGCTGTCCACGGTGACCCGCAGCAGCGCCACGGTGCTGCCCTGAGCGAGCACGCCCGTGGCGTTGGCGCCACCGGCGCCGTTGATGGTCAGGTCGACGAGCGACGCACCGCTGGTCGTGCCGTTGGCCACCACGTTGCCGTTCACCGTCGAGGTGCCGGAGCGACCGGCGAACCCGGCGGAGTAGCCGCCCCGCACCGTGATCGCGCCGGTGAGCGTGAAGCCCGAGGAGTAGGTGCCGCTGGACGCCTGGACGACCGTGCGGCCCGTCGCCGTGGCACGGGTGAGCGCCTGGCCGAGCGTGGCGCACGGCGAGCCGACCGTCCCGCAGCTGCCGGAGTCGGCACCGCCGGTGGCCGCCACGAAGATCGTGCCGGAGGCCACCCCGTCGACGCCGTCGCAGTTCGTGTCGGCGCCCGCCGCGTCGAGCGGATCGGCCGCACCCGGGTACACCCCGGCGTTGCCGTCGTTGCAGTCCGCCGGCGGCTGGAAGCCGTCGAGGTCGTCATCGATGTGGGCCGCGATGGCGACGTTCACCGGCGCGGAGGCCACGCCGTTGTCGTCGGTCACGACGAGCGTCGCGGTGTAGCTGCCCGCGGCGTAGGTGTGGCTCGGGTTGGCCGAGGAGCTCGTGCCGCCGTCACCGAAGTCCCACGAGTACGAGGCGATGGTGCCGTCCGGATCGGCCGAGCCGGCCGAGCTGAAGCTCACCACCAGCGGGCGGGGCCCGGCCTGCGGCGTCGCGTTCGCCAGCGCGGTCGGCGCCTGGTTGGCGATGACGACGGTGACGACCGTCGCCGTGTCGGTGACGCCGTAGTCGTCCGTGACGGTCAGCGTCGCGGTGTACGTGCCGGCGGTCGTGTAGACGTGCGTGGCGTTCGCCGTCGTCTTGTCGGCGCTGCCGTCACCGAAGTCCCAGTTGTAGCCGGCGATGCTGCCGTCGGGGTCGGTCGAGCCGGCCGAGGAGAAGTTCACCGTGAGCGGCACCTTGCCGCTGCCCGGCACGCCGGCCGCCGCGGCGGTCGGGGCCAGGTTCGGGGTGACGGTGATGACCTCGGTCGAGGCCGTCGCCGTGCCACCCGCGTTGTCCGTCACCGTCAGCACGGCGGTGTAGGTGCCCGGCACGTTGTAGGCGTGGGTCGGGTTCGCGGTGGTGGCGTTCGTGCCGTCACCGAAGTCCCAGTGGAAGCCCGTGAGGGTGCCGTCCGAGTCGGACGAGCCGGCCGAGCTGAACGAGACCGGCAGGCCCTGGCGCACGGTCGTCGGCGTCGCGGCGGCCGCAGCGGTCGGCGCGACGTTCGGGATGGCGTCGACCGTGATGGCGATCGAGGCGGAGCTCGTCGCACCCTCGGCGTCGCTCACGGTCAGCGTCGCGGTGTAGGAGCCGACCGCGCTGTAGGTGTAGGTCGGGTTCGGGTTCGACGAGGTGTTGCCGTCGCCGAACGCCCAGCTGTAGCCCGTGACGCCGCCGTCCGGGTCGGACGAGCCGGCCGAGCTGAAGTTGACGGTCAGCGGGACCTGGCCGGCGGTGACGTTGGAGTTCGCGACCGCGGTCGGCGCCTGGTTGGCGTTGACCTGGACTGCGACGGTCGTGGAGTCGGTGCCGCCGAGGTCGTCGGTGACCGTCAGCGTCGCGGTGTAGGAGCCGGCGACGGTGTAGGTGTGGTTCGGCTCAGCGAGGGTCGAGGTGCCGCCGTCGCCGAAGTTCCACGAGTGGGCGACGATCGTGCCGTCGGAGTCGGTCGAGCCGGCCGACGAGAACGCGACGCCGAGGGGGACCTTGCCGGACGTCGGCGTCGCCGAGGCGGCGGCGACCGGCGCGTCGTTGGCGACCGCGGTCACGGTCACCGAGGCGGTGTGCTGAGCGCCCTCGTCGTCGGTGACGGTGAGGGTGACGACGTGCGCACCCGGCGACGTGAAGGTGTGGCTCGGATCGGCCTCGTTCGAGACGGGGCTGCCGTCACCGAAGTTCCACTCGTGGGACACGACGGTGCCGTCGGCGTCGGTCGAGCCGGAGCCGGTGAAGACCACGGCGAGCGGCGCGGCACCCGAGGTGGCCGAGGCGCCGATGACCGCGACCGGCGGCGAGTTCACGCCCGGCGCCGCGGTGATGACGACCGTCTTGGTGTTCGTCTTGCCGCCGTTGTCGGTCACCTTGAGCGACGCGGTGTAGGTGCCCGCCGCCGTGTAGGTGTGCGTCGCGTCGGCGGTGGTCACGACCGGCGAGCCGTCGCCGAAGTTCCACTGGTAGCCGGTGATGGTGCCGTCCGAGTCGGACGAGCCGGCCGAGGAGAAGTCGACCTCGAGCGGCACGTCGCCCGACGTGGGGGTCGCGGACAGCACCGCGACCGGCGCCAGGTTGGTCGGACCGGGCGTGACCGGTGGGTTGCACGCGGCCGCGATCAGGCCGAGCGCAGAGACGAGGCACAGCAGTGCCCCACGAGACTTCCTCATTCGCCGTTTCCCCCTCTGTGCCGCCCTCGCCTAGGACGGACCGATCGATCATGAGCCACAGCCGCGGCGTGGCGCAAGGACCAAGAGTCAGTGACGACAAGTATGTGAACTCTCCGTGGCCCAGGAACGACGCTGCGTGGCTGGATCGTCAGGGCGCGGGGCGCAACCTGGCACCCGTGCCGGATCGCGGCGGCGGGCGTGCGCAGCTCCGGGTCGGGAGCGCACCGGGCGGGCGCCCCGGGTCAGTGCTGGGCGTCGAGCTCGGGGGCGAGCTCCAGCTCGAGGTCGTCCAGCTCGATGTGGTCGAGAGCTTCGTCGACCTCGGGGAACTCGGCCGCGACCGTTGCGGCGTCCACCGGTGCGTCGACCGCCAGGCGCGGACGTTTCACGCCCCAGATGACGTGCAGCCGCTCGAGCGCGACGAGCACGTACCAGGTGACGTCGACCTCCCACCACTTCAGACCCTGGCGGGCGACGTACGCGGAGCGGTGGTGGTTGTTGTGCCACCCCTCCCCCATCGTGAGCAGCGCGAGGAGCGGGTTGTTGCGGCTCGTGTCCTCGGTGACGAAGGGGCGCGATCCGAACACGTGCGCCAGCGAGTTGATCAGGAACGTGGCGTGCCACAGCAGCACCGTCGAGAGCACGAAGCCGATGAGCAGGCCGGACCAGCCGCCGATCCCGAAGCAGACGAGCGCGAGCGCCCACGGCGCGATCCAGTCGTGCTTCGTGATGAAGCGCAGCTCCGGGTACTTCTCGAAGTCCTTCATCGACCGGGCCGGCGCGTCCGAGGTCTCGTCCGAGAGGATCCAGCCCATGTGGCTCCACCAGAAGCCCTTGCGCGGGGTGTGCGGGTCGAGCGCGGTGTCGGCGAACCGGTGGTGGATGCGGTGGTGGCCCGCCCACCACAGCGGACCCTTCTGCGCCGCGGTGCACCCGCCGAACCCGAGCACGAACTGGAACGCGCGGGACGTCTTGTACGAGCGGTGCGAGAAGTAGCGGTGGTAGCCCGCCGTGATGAAGAACATGCGGACCCAGAACGTCACCGCGCAGAGGATCCACACCGTCAGGCTCACGCCGGTGAAGATCGCCAGGAACGGCACGAGGTGCAGGGCGAAGAACGGGATCGACGAGCGAGGGTTGATCCGTCCGTGGGGGAGACGTTCGGTGCTGATGACGGGCCTTCCCGTTCCGATCGGCGGCGGTCCGTCCGAGGTGGGCGCAGACTAACCGTGGCCGGTCGCGGCGCAACAACCATGCGCGTGACGCGCGTGTGAACGCTCACCGCCGCGCCCGCGCACCCGGAGGGGGGGGGCGCCGGG
>JAFAFZ010000567.1 GCA_023423215.1 Actinomycetes bacterium | reverse complement strand
GGTGTCGGTGCATGACCTCGGCTGAGGACCCGCTCGCCGGGCTGCCCGAGGTGCTCGACGTCGTCCCGCTGGCCGGGCCGCTGGACGCCCGCGTGCGCCCGCCGGGCTCGAAGAGCGTGACCAACCGCGCGCTGGTCTGCGCGGCGCTGGCGCACGGCACGACGACGCTGCGCGGCGTGCTCGTCGCGGATGACACCGAGGCGATGCTCGAGTGCGTGCACGGCCTGGGCGTCCCGCTGCGCCTCGACCGGCACGCCGGCGTGGTCGAGGTCGAGGGCACACGCGGCCGCCTGCCGGACGACGGAGCGCTGCTCGACGCCCGCATGTCCGGGACCACCTCGCGCTTCATCGCCCCCGTCGCGGCGCTCGGCCGTTCGACCGTCGTGCTGGACGGCGCACCGCAACTGCGCGCCCGACCGATGGGCGAGCTGTTCGACGCGCTGCGCGACCTGGGCGCCGGCATCAGCCCGCTCGGCGAGCCGGACCACCTGCCGGTGCAGATCGAGGGCAACGGCCTCGAGGGCGGGGCCCTGCAGGTGCGCGGCGACGTCAGCAGCCAGTTCCTCTCGGCGCTGCTCCTGGCCGCCCCCGAGATGCGACGTGGCCTGGACGTCGAGGTGACCACCGAGCTCGTGTCGCGGCCCTACGTCGAGCTGACCCTCCAGGTCATGGCGGCGTTCGAGGCCCGCGCCGAGTGGCGTGGCCCCGATCGCCTCCACGTCGACGGCGCCGGCTACCGCTCACCCGGGACCTACGAGGTCGAACCGGACGCCTCGGCCGCGTCCTACTTCTTCGCCGCCGCCGCGCTGTGCGGCGGCTCGGTCACCGTCGAGGGGCTGGGCACGTCGTCGCAGCAGGGCGACGTGGCGTTCGTCGACGCGCTCGAGCGCATGGGCGCCCGCGTCGAGCGAGCGCCCGACCACGTGACCGTGACGGGGACCGGCGTGCTCCACGGCATCGAGATCGACATGGGCGACATCTCGGACACCGCGCAGACGCTCGCGGTGCTCGCCCCGTTCGCCGACTCGCCGACGCGCGTGACCGGCATCGGCTTCATCCGTCGCAAGGAGACCGACCGGGTCGGCGCAGTGGTCGCCGAGCTGCAGCGCCTGGGCGTGGACGCCACCGAGGAGGAGGACGGGTTCCTGATCCGACCCGGTGCGCCGCATCCGGGCGAGGTCCGCACCTACGACGACCACCGCATGGCGATGAGCTTCGCCCTGATCGGGCTGCGGGTGCCCGGCATCCGCATCGCGGATCCTCGGTGCGTCGCCAAGACGTTCCCGGGCTTCTGGCGTGCCCTGGACGCCCTGAGGTCCCCGTCCGGTGACGGGCCGGCTTCGTAGACTCTCCGACGTGGAAGGACGACTGC
The DNA here is from genome assembly GCA_023423215.1 of Actinomycetes bacterium. GTDB lineage: Bacteria > Actinomycetota > Acidimicrobiia > Acidimicrobiales > Microtrichaceae > JAFAFZ01. The sequence continues at coordinate 1,670 of JAFAFZ010000567.1, read as the reverse complement.
TGTGCGTGTGATCGCGATCGACGGACCCGCGGGGTCGGGCAAGTCGACGGTGGGCCGCCGCCTGGCCACCCGACTCGGGCTGACCTACCTGGACACCGGGGCGATGTACCGGGCCGTGGCCTTCGCCGCCATCCGTCGCCACGTGGACCCGACCGACGCTGCCGAGGTCGGCGCCCTGGCACGGTCGGTCGAGCTGACCGTGGGCGAGGACTCGGTCGTCGTCGACGGCGTCGACGCCACCCTCGAGATCCGCGGTCCCGAGGTGTCGCGTGCGGTCAGCTCGGTCGCCGCGAACACCGAGGTGCGCGACGAGCTGCGGGCACGCCAGCGTGCCTGGGCGGTCGACCACGGCGGCGGGGTGATCGAGGGAAGGGACATCGGATCGGTGGTGTTCCCCGACGCAGTGCTGAAGGTGTACCTGACCGCGGATCCCGAGGTGCGCGCCCGGCGCCGTGCGAAGGAGATGACCGACCTCGCCTACGACGAGGTCGCCGCGGACATCGCACGGCGCGACGCGGCGGACCGTGGTCGTGCGGACAGCCCGCTGGTCGAGCCCGACGGCGCCGTCAACGTGGACACCACCGAGCTGGGCATCGACGCCGTGGTCGAGCTGCTCGCCGAGCTGGTGGAGAGCCGGTCGTGAGCGACGACGCGGCGACGCCGGCGAAGTCCTCGACGCACGTCGCTCGACACGACGTCGGGCCCATGACGGGCACGGGCCGCCTGGTGCACCGCGCCATCCGCGTCATCCTCGAGGCCTTCTGCCGCGTGTACTTCCGCCTCAGCATCGAGGGCCGGGACCGCCTGCCGGCGACCGGGCCGTTCATCATCGCCCCGATCCACCGCTCCTACATCGACTTCCTGATCGTCGGAGCGGCGATGCCGCCCCGCCTGATCCTGCGTGCCATGGCCAAGGACAGCCTGTGGAACTGGCCGTGGTTCGGCCGCTTCCTCGAGCGCATGGGCTCGTTCCCGGTCAACCGAGAGGTCGTGGACCGCAGCGCGCTGCGCAACTGCGAGCAGGCGCTCGCCCAGGGCGATCCGGTGCTGATGTTCCCCGAGGGTCGCCGCAGGGAGGGCGACGCGGTCGCCGAGATGCTCGACGGTCCCGCCTGGGTGGCGTGCCGCGACCGCGTGCCGATCGTGCCGGTGGGCCTGGGCAACACCGACCGCGCGATGCCGATCGGGGCGAAGTTCCTGCACCCGGTGCGGGTCCGGGCCGTCATCGGCGAGCCGATCTACCCCGACGTCCCGCCGACGGGCCGGGTGCCGCGTGGGGCGGTGCAGGAGCTGACCGAGCGCCTGCGTGGTGAGATCCAGCGCGTCTACGACGAGGCTCGCAACAGCTGATCCTCGTGGTCAGGTCGGTGCGTTGGCCGCGTCCCACCAGCCCGGCGCGAGCAGCACCACCACCAGCGTGGCGACCACCAGCAGCGCGAGGCCGAGCGTCAGCAGCACCCGCCGTCGTAGCGCGGCGCTGAGCTCCGCCGGCGTCGGGTCGGTCGCCTGCCCGCCTGCGAGCGCGGCGAGCGTGTGCGTCCACTCCGCCAGCTCGGGCCACTGACCCTCGGCGTCCGAGCACGAGCGGGCGAGCAGCGCCACGTCGGGCGGCGCCAGGGCCGAGCGCGGCGCGGGCTCGAGCGCGTCCTCCCGGCCGAGCGGAGGACGCC
>JAFAFZ010000525.1 GCA_023423215.1 Actinomycetes bacterium | reverse complement strand
CGCCGCCCCACCGGAGTCGATCGGGGGGTGGTTCCGCCGGAGCGGACGACCGGGACTCATCGGTGGCGTGCGAACCGGTCCGGCCAGGCTGGCACCTCGACCTCGGTTGAGGTCAAGGGGTCGGCGGGCCGACGGTGGACCAGGGTGGGGACGAGCAGCGGAGGTGCGTCAGCGACGACGGCCGCGCCGAGCGCCGGCGACCAGCACCCGCTGGTACAGCCCTGCGGGAAGGCGCGAGATCAGGTCGATCGCGACGGCATCGGCGCCGATGAGCGCACGCCGACGGTCCTTCTCGACCGCCGCCAGGATCTGTCGCGCCGCGCTGGCGGGCGACGTGCGGGCGATGCGGTCGAAGGTCTCGCCTGCGTCCTGCGAAGAGCCGGCGACGTCGAGGACGCTGTCGTCGAGCCGCGCGTTGCGGGCGATGTTGGTGCGGATGCCGCCGGGGTGCACGGTCGTCGCGGAGACGGGCGAGCGTTCGATCTCGAGCTCCATGCGCAGGGCGTCGGTGTAGCCCCGCACCGCGAACTTCGACGCGTTGTAGGCGGACTGCGACGGCACGCTGATGAGCCCGAACACCGACGAGATGTTGACGACGTGGCCGTCCCCGCTGGCGGTCAGGTGCGGCAGGAACGCCGAGGTGCCGTGCACGACGCCGCGGAAGTTGATGCCCATCAGCCAGTCGAGGTCCTCGTCGGTCATCGACTCGACGGTCGCGCCGAGCGCGACGCCGGCGTTGTTGAAGATCAGGTTGACCTTGCCGTGCTCGTCGACGACCTGTGCGGCCCACGCGTCGACCGCGGCGCGGTCGGACACGTCGACGACGGCCGAGGTGACCTTGACCCCGACGCCCTCGCAGCGACCGACCGTCTCGGCCAGTCCGGTCTCGTCGACGTCGCTGAGCGCCAGGTGGCACCCGCGTCGGGCGAGCTCGATGGCGAGCGCACGGCCGATGCCCGAGCCGGCGCCGGTGATGGCGGCAACCCGGTCCAGGAACCGTGCGTGCCCGACCCCACCGCCGGCGGCGAGCGCGGGTGCGGGGTTGGAGAGCTCGAGCGCATCGTCGTCGATCGCGCCGGGCGAGCTCATGGCGCGGTGGTCGCGCAGGTAGCTCTGGTGCATGCGCCAGGGGTCGGTCGAGCTCTGCTTCGGGAAGCGGTCCGCGGAGCGCTCGATGTAGCCGGAGTTCAGGCCCAGCAACGGCTGCTCGTCCAGCTCGGCGTCGCCGCGCCGTGGGGTGGCCTGGCGCAGCCCGAGCTGGCGCAGGCGGTTGAGCAGGCGGGCGGTGAAGTCGCTGTTCAGGTTGGCCTTCAGCGTCCACGAGGCGTTCGTGTAGCCGACCGCCATGGACAGGTTCGGCACGCCCTCGAGCATGACGCCGCGGTAGGCGAGGCGGTGGCCGACGTCGACGGGTTCGCCGTCGACGCTCAGCTCGATGCCGCCCAGGAACAGCAGCTCGAGCCCGGTGGCGGTCACGATGACGTCGGCGTCGAGCTCGGCGCCCGACTCGAGCCGGAGCCCGGTCTCGGTGAACGTCTCGATGCGGTCGGTCACGACCGACGCGTCACCCTTCCGGATCGCGCGGAACAGGTCGCCGTCGCGGGCCGCGCACAGGCGCTGGTCCCAGGGGTCGTAGGTCGGGGTGAAGTGGGTGTCGATGTCGTAGCCGTCGGGCAGCTCGCGCTCGAGGCCCTTGCGCAGCGCGCGCTTGACGAGCTGCGGGCGCCGCTTGCTCAGGTGGTAGGTCGCCTGGGTGCCGAGGGCCAGGGTCCAGCGCACGGCGTCGCCGGCGTAGCGCTCGGGCAGCGTGCGACGCAGCAGGTCCGCGGCGGGGTTGCGAGCGGGGACCGCGGCGACCCAGGTGGGGGAGCGCTGCAGCATCGTGACGTGCGCGGCGTCCGCGGCGAGCGACGGGACGAGGGTGACGGCGGTCGCGCCGCTGCCGATGACGACGACCCGCTTGCCGGACCAGTCCAGGTCCTCGGGCCAGGCCTGGGGGTGAACGATCGTGCCGCCGAAGCGGTCCATGCCCGGGAAGTCGGGCAGGTACCCGCGGTCGTAGCGGTAGTAGCCCGAGCACGAGTGCAGGAAGCTGCAGGTCACCGTCGAGGTCTCGCCCGAACGGACGTCCTCGACGGTCAGGGTCCAGCGTGCGTCCGGCGTGGACCACTCGGCGCGGGTGACCTTGCGGCCGAAGCGGATGTGGCGGTCGATGCCCTCGGCGGCTGCGGTGTCGCGGATGTACTCGAGGATCGTGTCGCCGTCCGCGATCGACTTCTCGCCCGTCCACGGCCGGAACGGATAGCCGAGCGTGAACATGTCCGAGTCGGAGCGGATGCCGGGGTAGCGGAACAGGTCCCACGTGCCGCCGATGGCGTCGCGGGCCTCGAAGATCGTGTAGCTCGCCCACGGGCAGGTGGTCTGCAGGTGGTGGCCGGCGCCGATGCCGGAGAGTCCGGCACCGATGACCACCACGTCGAGGTGCTCGGTCGGCCGGAGGTCGGTCGTGTCGGTCGTGTCGTCGGTGGCGGTGTCGTCGGCGGGGACGGTCGTGGCGGCGGCGTTCGGCTCGGCCATGTGGGGGTCAGCTCCTGCGTGCGACGGGCGCCGTGAGCTTGTCATTCAGCGAGCCGTGCTCGCCGAACAGCTCCTCCCGCCACACCTCGACCAGCGCGTCGGTGTCGCGGTCGT
>JAFAFZ010000509.1 GCA_023423215.1 Actinomycetes bacterium | reverse complement strand
GGTCCACCCGCCGGCGAGCCGTCGGCCGAGCTCCTCGTAGCCCTCGGCGGCCGCGTCCCAGCGGTAGCGCGCGGCGGCGCGGGCTCGGACCTCGTCGCCGTACGCGGCGAACGCCGCCGCGTCGGCCTCGGCGGCCTCGACGGCCCTCCGGACGCCGGCCTCGTCCGCGAAGGACCAGTCGTCGTCGCCCAGGACCTCGGCGTTGAAGCCGACGTCGAACGCGCTGACCGCCGCGCCGGCGCCCATGGCGCGCAGCAGCGAGGGGTTGGTGCCGCCGACCGAGTGGCCGTGCAGGTACAGGCGCGCGTGGCCGTAGAGCTGGTCGAGCTGGACCTGGTCCCAGACCGAGCCCAGGACGCGGATGCGCGGGTCGCCGTCGGCGACCTGCTGGATCGACTCCGTGTAGCCGTCGCTGTAGGGGGCCCCGCCGACGACCACGAGCGGCAGCGCCGCATCGCTCGCGGCGTAGCCGCGCACGATCAGGTCGACGTGGTTCTCGGGCTCGAACCGGGCGACCACCAGGTGGAACCCGCCGGGTTCCAGGTCCAGCGGCGCGAGCCGATCGACGTCCAGGTCCTCGAGGATCGGCGCGCCGTACGCGATCAGCTCGGTCGTCGCGCCGAACTCGTCGAGGTAGTAGTCGGCGATGCCCTGCGCGTCCGCGATGAGGGCGTCGGCCCAGCGGACCGACAGCGCCTCGGCGCTGCGGTAGTAGCGCTGGCCGCCGCCGCTCCACTTGGAGCGCCGCCACTCCAGGCCGTCGACGTGCACCGCGACCGGCAGCCGGCGGGCGTGCAGCACCGGCACGAGCAGCGCGTTCGCCGCGTTGAACAGGAACACCACGTCGTGGTGCTCACGCGAGACGGCGTGCGCAGCGGAGAGGGTGGTGTGGCTCAGCGTCTCGAGCGCCTTGCGGCGCGCGGCCGGCAGCGTCACCAGGTCCATGCCGAGGTGCTCGGACGGCAACGGCTCCTCGTCGTCCGCTGGCTGACGGCAGTAGACGGTGACCTGGTGGCCCTTCGCCGCGAGGCGACGACCGATCTCCTCGATGGCGGTCTCGAAGCCGCCGTAGCGTGCCGGGACGCCACGTGTCCCCATCATGGCGATGCGCAGAGTTCGCCCGGGGCGGGGTCGCGTCACCGCCTGGAGTGTATCGGCGCCATCGCTGGATCCGGTCGGTGCGGCCCGTCGGATCGCTGGGATGCGCCGGTAGCCTCCAGCCAGGGAAACGTCACGGTGCCCCCGCCGTCGACGCCGGAGCGCCGTCGTGCGCGACAGAGGAACAGGAGCCATCGATGGCAGAGCGACGCGTCGGCTACGCGCCCGGTGTCTACGACCTCTTCCACGTCGGTCACCTCAACGTGCTGCGCAACTCCCGCGAGTTCTGCGACTACCTGATCGCGGGCGTCGTGTCGGACGAGATGGCCCAGCGCAACAAGGGCAACCGCCCCGTGGTCCCCGTCGAGGAGCGCCTCGAGATCGTGAGCGGCATCCGCTACGTCGACGAGGCCGTCATCGAGGACGTGCCCCACAAGCTCGAGATGTGGGAGCGGTTGCGCTTCGACGTCATCATCAAGGGCGACGACTGGAAGGGCACCGACAAGGGCGACAAGCTCGAGAGCGACTTCGGGGCGGTCGGGGTGGACGTGGCGTACCTGCCCTACACGAAGCGCACGTCCTCGACGATGCTGCGCCGCCTCCTCGAGCGGGAGCTCGACGGCCTCTGAGGCCCGCCGTGTCGTCACCGACGACATCTTTCTGACGTGCCGAGAAACCTTCCTCGGCACCCTCGTGCGCCCGGTCGTGGCAGTTTCGTGACGAAGGATCGTGGACTTTTTTCCGCGTCGTTCCAACGTTCACCGGGTGTTCGACACACAATTGCAATGTGTTTGCAATGAGGCTGCTAGGGTCTGGGGCATTCACCTAGCCGGCAGGGGGACCTCAACCCGCCGGTGGAGCTGGCCGAAGAGTGTCTGGGTCGTACCGCGCGACCGCCGCCCACCGTCGTGCGGCAGACCGGCCGAAGGAGAGCAATGAGCAACCGCTGGGTGCATGGGGCCTCAGTCCTCTTCGCCATCATCCTGGTCGCCGGCTGTGCCGCGTCCCCGGACAACCTGGACGCCGGTGGACGGCCCGCCGTCCGCCCCGGCGGCGGTGGCGCCGCCGTGAACACCTCGACCACGACCACGTCGGTCGAGCCCGACGACGGTGGCTCGACGACCACGACGACGGTCGGGACCACGACCACGACGCCGGGGGCGACCTCGACGACCGTGCCGGGGACGTCCCCCACCACGGTGCCGCCCACGACGGTCCCGTCGACCACCTCGACGACCGCACCGGCCACCACGACGACGACCGTCGCGCCGAACACGGTGCCGCCGACGACCGCAGCGCCGACGACCACGACGGCGCCGCCCACCACCACGACGGCACCGCCGACCACCACGACGACGGTCCGGCCGACGACCACCACCACGACGGTCCGCCCGACGACGACCACCACGACGACGGCTCCCACCACGACGACGACGGCGCGGCCGACGACGACCACGACGCCGCCCTCGAGCGGTGGCTTCGTGCACCCGGGCATCCTCGTGGACCGTGCGCAGCTCGACACCGTGAAGGCCAAGGTCGCCGCGGGCCAGGAGCCGTGGGCCTCGGCGTTCGCCAAGGTGCAGAACAGCGGCGGCTCCTCGGCCACCGCGATGCGCAGCCAGACCTACCGGTTCTCGTCGCTCAGCTACCCGCCGAAGCCGGTTCCGGTCGTGCGCTGCTTCGCCGGCACCGGTCGCACCTACGCCGCACTGCACCCCGAGCTCGGCCTCAGCGAGGCGGGCTGCCGTGAGCAGACCGACGACGCCATGGCGGCCTACACGCACGCGCTGCTCTGGTACTACACGGGCAACCAGGCGCACGCGAACAAGGCGATCGAGATCATGAACGCCTGGTCCTCGACCCTGACCGAGATCCTCTTCGACCAGCCCCGCACGGACAAGAACCAGCAGATCTACGCCAACGGCAAGCTCCAGGCCGGTTGGACGGCGCAGCTGCTGACCCGAGCGGCCGAGATCGTCCGCTACAGCAACGCCGGCTGGTCCTCGGGCGACATCGCCCGCTTCTCGAAGATGCTCGACGAGGTGTTCCTGCCGATGGTCATCACCGGTTGGACCAGCCAGGCGAACTGGCTGATGACCTTCGCCGAGGCGACCATCAACATCGGCGTCTTCAACAACGACCGAGCGGCGTTCAACGCCGGTGTCGCCTACTGGCGTGAGAAGGTCCCGACCGTCATCTACATGCCGAGCGACGGAGCCAACCCGATCCCGCCGCACAAGATGTTCGACACCGCCGCCAAGATCTCGACGTACTGGTACAACCCCACGAAGTACATCCCGGGATTGACCGAGGAGACGGGTCGCGACCTCAGCCACATGACGATGGGGCTCGGCGCGATGAGCAACGCGGCGGCGACCGCCGCCATCCAGGGCGTCGACCTGTTCGGCGAGCAGCAGGCCCGCATCGTCGCCGCCTACGAGCTCAACGCCGGCTTCGTGAACCAGTACCTGGACGAGAAGGCCCGCCTGGGCGCCAACCCGCCCTCGTCGTGGCGCCCGACCGGCTGGGTCAACCCGAACTTCGCCATCGGCGGCCAGGCGTACACGACCGGCTGGGAGGTCGCCTACGACCACTACGTGAAGGGTCGTGGCCTGTCCATGCCGAACACCGCGCGGCTCGTGCAGCGCTTCCGCCCGACGGGCACCGCCCTGCACCTCTCGTGGGAGACGCTGACCAGCGCCAGCTGAGCGTCCCCGCACCCCCGATCAACGCACGTCGAGCGACCCCGGAGCCTCGGTTCCGGGGTCGTTGCGTGTAGGGCGAAGTTGCTCGTTGCGGTCGAGTTCACGTCGGGTTTACCCTGCACCCAAGGGACTGCGTCGACGTGTTGGAGGGTCGGCGTGGCGATGGGAAGTCGTGCGCTGTGGGCGATGGGCCGGACCGGTGACTCGGTCGGGCACGGGCGCGTCGTGCTCCCGTGAGCGGGACCTCCTTCACGTCGACTCACGTGCTGGGAGCGCCAGATGTCCATCCGTATCGCCCACCCCGACCCCGCGGCTCCGGCCGTGGGGCGAACCGGTCGATCGCTGCGCCGATCCGCCCTCGCGGCGGGACTCGGCCTGTGCCTCGCGGCGTTGCTGCAGGTCCTCTTCGCACCCTCCGCGGGAGCGGACGCATCGCCGGTGGCGGACGGCCAGACCTCGAGCGTCAGCGCCGACGCGCTGCCCACCGTGCAGATCAACGGCGTCGTGTGGGACCAGGAGATCGTCGGCGACACCGTCTACGCCGTCGGTGAGTTCACCCGTGCACGGCCGGCCGGTGCTGCGCCCGGCACGAACGAGACCGTCCGCAACAACATCCTCGCCTACGACGTCCGCACCGGGCAGCTCATCACCTCGTTCGCGCCGTCGCTGAACGCCGCGGCACGCTCGGTCACCGCGTCGCCCGACGGCTCGCGCATCTACGTCGGCGGCTCGTTCACCCAGGTCAGCGGCGTCACCCGCAACCGCATCGTCGCGCTGAACCCGACCACGGGCGCCGTCATCACGGCGTTCAACGCGTCGCTCGACTACCGCGTCAACGCGATCTCGGCGACCAACTCGACGGTCTACGTCGGCGGCCAGTTCAACTCGGCCGGCCCCGGGCTCTCGACGGCGCGCACGCGCCTGGCCGCCTTCACCGCCAGCACCGGCGCGGTCGTGCCCGGGTGGGCCCCGCGCGCGGCCGCCGAGGTGCCCCCCATCGGCGTCAG
>JAFAFZ010000489.1 GCA_023423215.1 Actinomycetes bacterium | reverse complement strand
GGCATCGCGACCGACGGGTGCGCCAGCTGGTTCCTGCCGCGGGTCGTCGGCGTCAGCACGGCGCTCGAGTGGGTCTCGACCGGACGGACGTTCCGCACGGACGAGGGCCTGGCCGCCGGACTGCTGCGCACCGTCCACGACGACCGCGAGTCGATGCTGTCGGCGGCCGAGGACCTGATCGCCGAGATCGCCGAGGCGGCCGCGCCCGTGTCGGTCACCGCCTCGCGACGGCTGATCCAGCAGGCCCTGGAGTCGGGCGGCCCCGAGGAGGCGCACGCCCGCGAGTCGCTCGCCATCTACCGGCGGGGACGCTCCGGGGATGCGCGAGAGGGCGTCACCGCGTTCATCGAGAAGCGCGCCGCCGTGTTCCCCGACCGCGTCAGCACCTCCGACGAGGTCTGAGCTCGACCCGAGCTCTTGGTGCGATCTCGGCCGCTGATGGCACGCGACGGCACCGAGAGTTTCTTGGTGCGATCCTGCGCTCTGAGGGCACGCGACGGCACCGAGAGATCGGGTTTCCCGGCGATGGTGGGATCGAACAGGTGTTCGATACGCTGGGTCGATGGGCTTCAACAACCCGGGGGTGCCCTGGTCCGAGGTGGAGCGTCGGCTCTCGGACCACTGGGACGACGTCGACCCGATGGCCGAGCGCGCTCGTCGGCCCAAGCACCCCGGTGACGGCGGGGACAGCCCGGCCTGGTCGTACCACCGAGAGGCCTACGAGGCGCCCGACGCGCTGGCGGCCGAGCTGGAGCAGCGCCGGGCGCGCCGCGGCACCGACGACCTGGGCGCGGCGACCGGCACGGTGCCCTACGCCGAGCTGCACTGCCACTCCTCGTTCAGCTTCCTCGACGGCGCCTCGCACCCCGAGGCCCTGGCCGAAGAGGCCGCCCGGCTCGGCCTCGAGGCGCTGGCCATCACCGACCACCACGGCTTCTACGGCGTGGTGCGCTTCGCCGAGGCCGCCCGGGCGCTGCAGCTGCCGACGGTGTTCGGCGCCGAGCTCACGCTGAACGCCACCGAGACCCGCTCCGGCCCCGCGGACCCCGACGGCCGGCACCTGCTGGTGCTCGCCCGCGACGCCACGGGCTACGCACGGCTGGCCTCGCTGCTCTCCGAGGCGCAGATGGCCGGAGAGAAGGGCCGACCCCAGCTCTCGTTCGCCGCGGTGGCCGAGGCGGCGTCCGGCCGCGCCCGTGGGCACTGGGCGGTGCTGACCGGGTGCCGCAAGGGCACGGTGCCCGGGGCGCTCACGACGGGCGACGGGACCGACCCGTCGGACCCGGGCGGCCGGCGCGCCGCGGAGCGCGAGCTGCGGGCGCTGGTCGCGGCGTTCGGCGCGCAGCACACCTTCGTCGAGCTCTGGGACCACGGCGACCCGCTCGACTCCGAGCGCAACGAGGTGCTCTTCGCGCTGTCGCAGCGGGTGGGGGTGGAGGCGCTCGCCACCAACAACGTGCACTACGCCACGCCGGGGGACCGGCTGCTCGGCACCGCGCTCGCGGCCATCCGCGCCCGCCGCAGCCTGGACGAGCTGGACGGCTGGCTCCCGGGCGGCGGCGCGGCCCACCTGCGTTCGGGTGCGGAGCAGGCCCGGCGCTTCGCCCGCTTCCCCGGGGTCGTCGCTGCCGCGGCGGCGCTGGGGCGGGAGTGCGCGTTCGACCTGTCGCTGGTCGCCCCGAACCTGCCGCCGTACCCGTGCCCGCCACCGGACCCCGACCTGCCGCTCCCGCCCGGCGCCACGCCGGGGGTGCCCATGACCGAGGCCCAGTACCTGCGGTCCCTGACCGAGCAGGGTGCGACCGCCCGCTACGGGACCCGCCACGCAGAACGGGTGCCGGGCGCCTGGGCCCAGATCGACCACGAGCTGGACCTGATCGAGGCGCTCGGCTTCCCGGGCTACTTCCTCATCGTCTGGGACATCGTGCACTTCTGCGAGCAGAACGACATCCTCTGCCAGGGCCGCGGCTCGGCCGCCAACTCCGCGGTCTGCTTCGCGCTCGGCATCACCAAGGCCGACGCCGTGAAGCTCGGGCTGCTCTTCGAGCGGTTCCTGTCGCCCGAGCGCGACGGCCCACCGGACATCGACCTGGACATCGAGTCGGGTCGACGTGAAGAGGTCATCCAGTACGTCTACGAACGGCACGGCCGCTCCCACGCGGCGCAGGTCGCGAACGTCATCACCTACCGGTCGCGCTCGGCGGTGCGCGACGCGGCCAAGGCGCTCGGCTTCGCCCCGGGCCAGCAGGACGCGTGGGCCAAGCACCTGGATCGCTGGGGCGGCGTGCCCGAGCCGGGCGCCGCGCAGAAGGTCGCCCCCGGCGCGGTCGCCATCCCGGACCCGGTGCTGGACCTGGCCCGCCGGCTCGAGGACCTGCCCCGCCACCTGGGCATCCACTCGGGCGGCATGGTCATGTGCGATCGGCCGGTGGTCGAGGTCTGTCCGACCGAGTGGGCCCGCATGGAGGGTCGCTCGGTGCTCCAGTGGGACAAGGACGACTGCGCGGCCGCGGGGCTGGTGAAGTTCGACCTGCTGGGCCTGGGCATGCTGACCGCGCTGCACCACGCGGTCGACCTGGTGCGCGACCACGAGGGCACGACGGTCGACCTGGCCGAGCTGCCCCAGGAGGACGCCGTCTACGACATGTTGTGCCGCGCCGACTCGGTCGGGGTGTTCCAGGTCGAGTCACGTGCCCAGATGGCGACCCTGCCCCGGCTGCGGCCGCGCTGCTTCTACGACCTGGTGGTCGAGGTCGCGCTCATCCGCCCCGGTCCGATCCAGGGCGGATCGGTGCACCCCTACATCCGCCGCCGCAAGGGCGAGGAGCCCGTCACCTACCTGCACCCGCTGCTCGAGAGCTCGCTCTCCAAGACGCTCGGCGTGCCGCTGTTCCAGGAGCAGCTCATGCAGATGGCGATCGACGTCGCCGGGTTCACGCCGGCCGAGGCGGACCAGCTGCGCCGCGCGATGGGCTCGAAGCGCTCCACCGAGCGGATGCTCGCGCTCAAGGCCCGGCTGATGTCCGGCATGGCGGGGCACGGGATCACGCCCGAGGTGGGGGAGCAGATCTTCGCCAAGCTCAAGGCGTT
>JAFAFZ010000391.1 GCA_023423215.1 Actinomycetes bacterium | reverse complement strand
GGCGTCGAAGGCGTCGCCCATGGCGGCGGTGGACACGTCGTAACAGGCGCCGGGCAGGCCGGACTCGTCCAGCGCCGCCAGGCCGGAGGTGCCCGAGCCGTTCTTCGCCGGGCCGCCGTCGGCGCAGATGAACCCACGCGGCGACACGGCCTCGATGAACACGGCGCCGGTCTTTCCGGTGTGTCCGGCGGTGACGAGCACGTTGGCCGAGTCCTCGGGCAGGGCGAACACGATCGAGTCGGTGACGACGATCGAGTGGCCCCGGCCGTCGGACTCCTTGGTCTCGCGGCGCACCTTGGTCGTCGCTTCGCGGTTGCCCGGGTCCCGGGTCGCGAGCAGCTCGGCGGCGCGGGCGACGGGCATGCCCATCTCGACGCCGCAGCGCTCGGCGAGGATGTTCACCCGCGAGATGACGCCCGCGTCGTACATGTCGCGGCCCTGTCCCAGCTCGGCGGACTCGGCGGCGACCGAGGCGGCCGGGATGCCGATGGCCTCGAGGTACCAGAGCCCGGCGATGCCCGAGCCGTCGGCGGCGATGCCGACGTCGTGGGCGATGACGGCGCGTGGCCGGTGGGGAGCGACGAGCCGGACCGGCAGCACGCCGCAGTAGGACGCGGCGATGACGACGTCGCCGGTGTTGCGCTCGTCGCAGTAGCGCGCCGAGTCCATCAGCATCACGCGGCAGCCGTCGTGCTCGGCCGCCTGCTCCTGGGGGTGGTCCTCGGGCGCCGCCCGCCGCGGCGCCACGTCCTCGACCTGCTCCATGTCCTGACCTCCTCAGCCCTCGCCGGAGCGAGGCTCACGTTCGACCAACAACCGGGCGGCCTCGGACGCCGCCATGCCCACCCGCACGCCCGCCGCCTCGGCGGCGCGGTTGACCGCGCTGATGACGCCCTCGTGGTAGGTGCTGTGCCCGTCGCCCATCGCCGCACGGGACGCGTCGACGGTGGCGCCGGCGAGTCCGAGCTCGTCGACGAGGGCGAGCCCGGCCATGCCCGAGTCCTCGGCGCCGCGTCCGCCGTCCGAGCAGATGAAGCCGTACGGGTGCACCTTCGTCAGGTACGGCACCGCGCTGCGGCCGGTGTGCCCCGCGGTGACCAGGACGTTGCGGTCGCGGTCCTCGGGCAGCCCGAAGGCGATGGAGTCGGTGCACACCACCGCGCGCCCCGAGGCCGAGGTGAACATGACCTCGCGGTGGTCGACGTCCTCCGCGCTCGGCTCGCCGGGATCGTTCGCCAGCAGCAGCGCGGCGGCGTCCTTGACGGCCATGCCCGGCTCCACGCCGCAGTCCTGCGCGGGCCGGTTCACGAAGCTGATGCGGCCTCGCTCGTACAGGTCGACGCCGTCGCCGAGCCTGCTCGACATGACGTCGGCGACCGCGGCGGGCAGGTTCAACGCCTCGAGGTACCAGAGCCCGGCGATGGCCGCGCCCGCGGGACCGACCCCGCAGTCCACGCCGATGGCACCACGCGGCGCGTGTCGGCCGACGAAGCGGGCCGGCAGCACGCCGCAGTACGAGGCGTTCACGACCACGTCCCGGCCGCGGTTGTCGGAGCTGACGTGGTAAGCCGAATCCATCGCCATCACCCGCCCACGAGGCGTCGAGGCCAGCTCCACCTGCAGCTCCTGGTCCATCTGATCCCCCCGGATCGTCCGTGGCCCGTGCCGCTGCGGTCGGTGCGGGCCAAGAGGTCGGTGCGGCGCCGAGGTCGAGGTTCGACCTGTCGCTCACGGTCTATCTATGTATATTGTTATCATAGATTATCGCCAGCACAGCTGGCGAGTGCCTGGAACAGCAGCGCTGGAACAGCAGCGTTGGATCAGTGGTCGCACGCCGCCCGGTGCCGCGGCGACCGGGGGGAATCGAGACCATGACCTTCCTGGACCTGGACGAGCGGTACCGACCGCTGCAGGACGAGGCCCGCACCCTGGCCGAGAAGCTCGCGCCGATGTCGGTCGAGGCCGACAACTCGAACTCGCTGCACGCCGGCGTCGTCGACCTGGTGCGCGACAGCGGCCTGATGGCGTTGATGGTCCCCGAGGAGCTGGGCGGCACCGAGCTGTCGCTCGACCCGGTGGCCGTGTGCATCGTGCGCGAGGCACTCATGGGTGAATGCTCACACGCCGACTCGCTCTTCGCGCTGCAGGGCATCGGCAGCTTCGCGATCACCCGCGGCGGCTCCGAGGAGCAGCGCTCCGAGTGGTTGCCGAAGGTCGCGACGGGCGAGGTGCTCGCCGGCCTGGCGCTGACCGAACCCGTGGCCGGCTCCGACCTGAAGAGCATCACCACCACCGCCACCCAGCAGGGCGACGAGCTCGTCGTCAACGGCCACAAGGCGTTCATCTCGAACGCGGGTGCCGCCGGCTTCTACACCACGCTGGTGAAGGAGGAGGCCGGGCTGTCGGTCGTGCTCGTGCCGGGCGACGCGCCGGGCCTGAGCACCTCGCCGGCCCCCGAGCTGATCGCGCCGCACGTGCTCGGCGACGTCGTCTTCGACGACGTGGTCGTGCCCGCCTCGGCCCGCCTCGGCGAGCCGGGTCGTGGCCTGGACCTCGTGCTCTCGACCCTGGCGATGTTCCGCATCTCGGTCGCCGCGGCCTCGGTCGGCCTGGGCCAGACGGCGCTCGAGGAGGCCACCCGCCACGCCCGCACCCGCGAGCAGTTCGGCCGACCCCTCAACCGCCTCGGCCCCGTCGCGGGCCTGCTCGCCGACAGCTGGGCGGACCTCGAGTCCACCCGTCTGCTCACCTACCGCGCCGCCGAGCTGGCCAAGGACGATCCGCTCGCGCACCTCGAGCACTCGTCGTTGGCGAAGCTGGCCGCGACCGAGGCGTGCTGCCGCATCGTCGACCGCTGCGTCCAGGTCATGGGTCGCTGGGGCATCATCCGGGACAGCCGCATCGAGCGCTGCTACCGCCAGGCCCGACCCATGCGCATCTACGAGGGCGCCTCCGAGGTCCTGCGGCTCGGCATCTCTCGCCGCCTGTCCGAGGAGGTCGTCTGATGGACCTGCAACTGGACGGACGCGTCGCCATCGTCACCGGCGCTTCGCGCGGCCTGGGCTGGGCCATCGCGCAGGCGTACGCCGCCGAGGGCATGAAGGTCCTGGCCGCGGCTCGCTCGCTCGAGGACCTCGAGCAGCTCGCCGCCACCGACCCCGACTCGATCGCGCCGGTGCGCTGCGACATGTCGGACCGAGAGCAGGTCGTCGGCCTGGTCGACGCGGCGGTCGAGCGCTTCGGCCGCCTGGACGTGGTGGTCAACAACGCCGGCATCGCGCCGGCCGGCAAGTTCGTGGACATGCCGCTGCAGACCTGGGAGCAGGTGTTCGCGGTCAACCTATTCGGGCCGGTCGCCCTGGCCCAGCGGGCAGGCCAGGTCTTCATCGAGCAGGGCCACGGCAAGGTGATCAACATCGCCTCGACGTCGGGCCTGCGCGGCAAGCCGATCCTGGCGGCGTACTCGTCGTCCAAGGGCTCGATGCTGCGCTTCACCGAGGCGGTCGCCGCCGAGTGGGCCCCCAAGGGCGTGCAGGTCAACGTCATCGCCCCGGGTGCGTTCGAGACCGACGCCCAGTCCGCGGTCACCGAGGACCCCGAGATGCTGGCGGCCCGGCTCAAGAAGATCCCGTCGCGCCGCATGGGCCACATCGACGAGATCGGGCCGCTGGCCTGCTACCTGGCCTCGCCCCTGTCGAACTTCGTGACGGGCGCGACCTACGTGATCGACGGCGGAGAGGCGAACAAGCTGTGAGCACCACCTCGAACGACACCCTGCTCATCGACGCCCACAACCACGTGTGGCCGGACAAGGTCGCCGAACGCGCCCTGGGCGGCAGCGTGCCCGACATGGACGTCTTCGGCGACGGCAAGGTCTCGGGCCTGCTCGCTGCGAAGGAGGAGGCCGGCATCGACCTGTCGGTCTGCCTCGCCGTGGCCAACACCGCGGCCCAGGTCGAGACCGCCAACCGCTTCATCGGCAGCCTCGATCGCGAGCACTTCATCCCCTTCGGCACGATCCACCCCGACCTCTCCCCCGAGGAGAACCTGGCGCACCTGCGCGCGAACCGGGTCGAGGGTGTGAAGCTGCACCCCGTGTTCCAGAAGTTCCGGCTGGACGACCCGAAGCTCTACGACGTCCTGGGCGCCCTGGCGGGCGAGCTCCCGACGATCATCCACGTCGGCGCCGGCGGCGGCGGGGACGGCAGCACCTGCACCCCGGCGATGCTGCGCGACATCGTGCTGACCTTCCCGGACCTGGACGTCATCGCCTGCCACTTCGGCGGCTACCACATGCTCGCGGACGCCGAGGAGAGCGTGATCGGGCTGCCGGTCATGCTGGACACGGCGTGGCCGCCGTCGCTCGCCGCGCTCGACCCGACCGAGGTGCGCGACCTGATCCGTCGCCACGGCGTCGAGCAGGTCGTGTTCTCCTCCGACTGGCCGACCGCCTCGCCGAAGGCCGAGGTCGAGGCCATCCGGGCGCTCGGTCTGGACGACGACGAGACCGCCGCCGTGCTGGGCGGCAACATCGCCCGGGTCCTGGGTCGGTAGGGTCGGGTCGATGGAGGGAGTGCGACGATGACCGCACGTCGCGTCGCCCTGGTCACCGGGTCGAGCCGCGGCATCGGCCGCGCCATCACCGAACGGCTGGCCCGGGACCACGACTGCGTCGTGCACTACCGACGTGACCGCGAGGCCGCGCTCGCCGTCGCCGAGGGCCTCGAGGCCGGCGGCGCTCGCACCCTCGTGTACCCGGCCGACCTGGGGTCGTCCGAGCAGATCGACGAGCTGCTCGCCGCGGTCGGCGAGGAGTTCGGCCGCCTGGACACGCTGGTGACCTCGGCCGCGGCGACCAAGTTCGCGCCCGTGCTCTCGCTCGAGCCGCGCCACGTCGACCGCACCATGGCGACCGTGGTGTCCAGCTACGTGCAGCTCGTGCGCGGCATGACCGAGCTGCTGGTCGATCGCGACGATCCGTCCTCGCTGGGCGGGGGTCGTGTCGTCGCGATCGGCGGGCTGGACGCCCACTTCGCCCAGTCCGGCCACGGTCTGCTCGGCGCGGCGAAGGCGGCGCTCGAGGCGCTGACCCGCAGCGTCGCGGTCGAGCTGGCACCGAGGGGCGCCACGGCGAACGTCGTCGTGCCCGGTGCGATCGAGACCGACTCGCTCGACCTCTACTTCCGCGACGGCGACGCGGGCGGCACCTCGGCAGCGCGCGACGCGATGGTGGCCGGCACCCCGGCCGGTCGGCTCGGCACCCCGGCCGACGTGGCCGAGCTCGTCGCGTTCCTCGCGTCGCCCGCCGCGTCGTTCATCAGCGGGCAGGTGCTGGTGACCGACGGGGGCACCAGCGCCGAGGGCGGCGGCTGGTCCCAGTTCCGCGACCTCTGGTCCTGACCGCGCCTCGGGTCCTCGCTCTCCCGCCCTCCCATCTCTCGGTGCGATCGCGCGCCCTCAGCG
>JAFAFZ010000354.1 GCA_023423215.1 Actinomycetes bacterium | reverse complement strand
ACTGCGTCGTGGACATGACCTGGTCGCCCGCCTGCAGCGCGCCCGAGAGCACGTCGTCGCGGATGCGCTCCGCGATCTGCAGGTAGATGGGTCGTCCGTCCTCGAACACGTGACCGTCCCGGTTCAGTGGTTCATTACTCGACTAATGAACCACTGAACCAGCGTCCTGTCAACGCCCGCGTCGCGTGCGCGCCCGTGGCGGCCGGCATCCGCTCCTCGGGTGCTGGCTGTCGGGGGAGGGGAGCTCAGAGGCGTTCGACGTTCGGCCCGGTGAACCGTCGCCGGGTGTCGAACACCGGCGTGCGCGCCGCCTCGAAGGGCGCGTAGTCGACGTCGTCGTGGTCGGTGATGAGCACGACGACGTCGTACGCCGCGGGGTCGACCTCGTCCGGAGCGACGCGGCGCACGTGCTCGGGCCAGTGGTGGTCCTCGACGTGGGTGTCGACCGCGGACAGGTCCGCTCCGTGCTCGTGCAGCAGCTCGAGCAGCGGCAGGGCGGGCGACTCGCGGATGTCACCGGTGTTCTTCTTGTACGACAGCCCGAGCAGGAGCACCCGCGCACCCTTGAGCGCGGTGCCGTGCTCGTTGAGCAGACGGATGGTGCGCTGCAGCACGTAGTCCGGCATGTGGTCGTTCACGTCGTTCGCCAGCTCGATGAAGCGGAAGCTCCGGCCGAGCTTCCGCCGCACCTGCCACGAGAGGTAGCTCGGGTCCACCGGCAGGCAGTGGCCGCCGACGCCCGGACCGGGCGTGAACTTCATGTAGCCGAACGGCTTGGTGGCGGCGGCGTCGATGGACTCCCACACGTCCACGCCCAGCTCGTGGGCGAAGACGGCGAGCTCGTTCACGAGCGCGATGTTGACGTGGCGGAACGTGTTCTCGAGCAGCTTGGTCATCTCGGCTTCGCGTGGGGTGCTGACCGGGACCGTGGTGTCGACGATCGAGTCGTAGAAGCCCTGCACCCGCTCGAGCGAGCCGGGGTCGATCCCGGAGACGACCTTGGGCGTCTCCTTCAGGCCCCAGGTCGCGTTGCCAGGGTCGATCCGCTCGGGGCTGTAGCCGACGGAGAAGTCCTGACCGGCGGTGAGCCCGGAGCCCGACTCCAGCAATGGGACCAGCAGCTCCTCGGTGGTCCCGGGGTAGGTCGTGGACTCCAGGACGACCGTGGCACCGGGGGTGATGTGCGGGGCCAGCGACTCGGCAGCGCTCTCGATGAAGCTCAGATCGGGCAGCGACTCCTTGAGCGGCGTCGGCACCGTGATCACGGCGATGTCGAACCCGGCCGTCGCGGCGTAGTCCGTCGTCACGCGGTACCGACCGCTGTCCAGGGCGGAGCGCAGCTGGGCGTCCGGGATGTCGTCGACGTGCGAGGTGCCGACGCCGAGCGCGTCGATCCTGCGCCGGTCCAGATCCAGACCGACGACGTCGTAGCCGACCTCGACGGACCGCATGGCCACGGGCAGGCCGACGTACCCCTGACCGATCACCACGACGGTCACGTCCGCGCGCTCCACCATCACATCCACCATCTCTCGACTCCTCAGCGTCCGAACCAGATCCCGCGGACCGTCGTGCCGGTGGCGGCCAGGTCGCCGACGCTGCGCGCCTCGAGGCCGAGGTCGCGGTAGGCGGGCAGGATCGTGCGTGCGACCTCGGCGCGGTCGACCGACGGCCCGTCGTCACGGCGACCGCCGTCCGCGACCCGGGCGAACCCGTCGTGGCAGAGCAGGATCGACCCGGCTCCGGCGCCGCTCACGGCCCGGGTCCGGCGCTCCTCGAGCGTCGCCTCGCGCGAGTCCCACGAGGTCGGCCCCCACACGACCGGCGTCAGGCCGGCCGCTCGGACCGCCAGGAACGAGGTCACGGACTGGCGGCCGTAGGGCGGGCGGAACCAGCGCACGGGGGCCCCGGCGGCATCCTCCAGCTCGGCCTTCGCGTCGATCGTGCGCTGCTTCACCTGTCCGTACGACAGGCGGGAGATCGGCTGGTGGTCCACGCCGTGGAGCCCGACCTCGTGGCCGGCGTCGATCACGTCGCGCAGGAGGGACGGGTGCTGGCGCACGCGCGTCATCAGCACGAAGAACGTGGCGGTCGCCCCGAACTCGGCGAGGACCGGCAGGATGGCGTCGGTGCCGCCAGGCTCCGGACCGTCGTCGTAGGTCAACGCGAACGCGGGCTGCTCGGTGTCGAACGCGACGACCGACCCGAGGGGCCCGCCGTGCGTGCGCAGCCAACGTCGTGCGCGGCGCGGGACCAGCGAGGCGATCGAGCTCATGCGGTCGGCGCCGGGACGGTGCGCGAGTACGCCGCGTAGCCCCGGGCCGTCAGGGCCGCCGCGCACATCCCCGCGCCACGGTGCACCAGCCGGCGGCCACGTGCCTGGTGGCGGATCGATCGGGTGAGGTAGCCCACCGCGGCCTGCGCGGCCCCGACGCAGATGCGCGCCGCGCCGCCGAGCGCCCCGGTCACCCGCTGGCGGAGCTTGCCCCCGGCAGACTCCTCGAGCCGCACCTTCACGAGGACCGCGACGTTGCCGTGGCTGTACGCGCGCTGCAGCGCCCACCTGCGTGTCTGACGTTCGAGCTCGACCGTGTCCTCGGCGACGGACTCGTTGCACCAGACGATCCGTGCGCCCCGGCGCTTCAGCGCCGTGCTGAACATGGTGTCCGAGCCTCCGCCCAGACCGATGCGCGCGTCGAAGCGCACGCCCAGCCGTCGGATCTGGTCCAGGTCGAGCAGGAGGTTCCCGGTCGCGGCGGCCTCGAGCTCGGTCCCCGTCGCTCGCTCCGCCCGCTGGAACAGACCGCTCGCGAGCACCCACGGGTCGACGTCCTCGGCGAAGATCGACACCACGCGGCCCATCACCGCTGCCGGCCGGTCGAACCGCTCCCACGTGTCCACGAGCGACCGGATCCACCCGTCGAGGGGGACCTCGTCGTCGTCGATGAAGCAGAGCAGCTCGAAGTCCGACGACTCGTCGAGGGCGCGGTTGCGCACGTTCGGGATGCCCGGCTCCGGCTCGGCGACGTAGCGCGCGACGGTGCCTGCGTGCTCTGCGGCGACCACCTCGCGCGCCGACTGCGCAGGGTCGTTGTCGACGACCAGGATCTCGGCCCTGCGGACCCGACCGTCGCCGGCGAGCTCGGAGAGCTGCTCGCCCACGAGGGCGAGGGTGCGCGCAAGGCGGTCGGGCCGCTTGAACGTCGCGATCGCCACGACGAGGTCCGGCACCGCAGCAGATGACTTGTCCGTGACGTCGCTCATGCGATGCGGTCGTGCTCCCGTGGTCGTCGATGCCCGGTCACGACAGCGTACCGAGCGCGCGGCGGAACGCGACGTGGGGCCGACGCCCGATCCGGGCGTGGACGACGTCGACGAGCGCGACGGTCAGGCGAGGCCGCGCGCGACCTCGCCGTCGAGCGCGGCGAGCGCCGAGCGGTAGAGGTCGGCCCGGATCGTCCCGAGGGTCGGGCCCGCCTTCGCGGCGAGCGTCCCGGCGTACTCGACCGCCTCGGGCAGGACGCGGTCCTCGGCGAGCGCCAGGTCGACGATGCCTGCGGCCTGCGCGTCCGGCCCGGTGTAGCGGCGGCCGGTCACCATCGCCTCGTGCGCCGTCTGGGGCGTCAGCCGCGCGGCGATGAGCTCGCGCATGCCGTCGGTGAACGGGATGCCCAGGTCGACCTCGGGCAGGCAGACGTAGCCGCGATCGGTCCGCATGACCCGCAGGTCGTGGGACAGCGCCATCATGAGGCCGCCGGCGAAGGCGTGGCCGTTCACGGCGGCGACGGTGACGCACGGCAGGCGCAGCAGGCGGGCGAACACCGAGTGCACCTGGGAGAGGTTGCGGCCCGACTCGTCGGGGTTCGCCAACATCCAGTCCAGGTCGAGCCCGTTCGAGAAGAACTTGCCCGTGCCGGTCGTGACCAGGGCGATGGGTCCCTCGCCCGCGGCGACGTGGGCCTCGACCGCGTCGAGGGTCCCGTGGATCCGGCCCAGCACCTCGGGCGAGAAGCGGTTCTCGCCCGCGTCCAGCTGCAGCACCACGACGTCGCCGTCACGTCTCATCTCGGTCATCGCAGGATGCTACCGAGGGCGTGCCACGACAGGTCCGGTCGGCGTGACAGGCTGCCGACGTGCTCCAGGTGGTCGTGGTGGGTGGCGGTGCGTCGGGGGTGCTGAGCGCCGCGCGGCTGATGGACGCCACGGTCGCCCGAGCCGCCCACGTGCGCATCGTGGAGCCGTCGGCCCCGCTCGCCGCGGGCGTGGCGTACGGCACGGACGACCCGGACCACCTGTTGAACGTGCGCGCCTCGGGCATGAGCGCGGACCCGTCGCGACCCGACGAGCTCGTCGAGTGGATCCGGGCACGGGGCGAGGGCGACGAGGACACCTTCGTGCCACGCCGCGACTACCGCACCTACCTGGTCGAGCACCTGGACCGCGCCGTCGCGACCGCGCCGGCCGGCACGTTCGAGCACGTGCGCGACGTCGCGGTGGGACTGGAGCGGCACGACGGCGGCGTGCGGCTGCGCACCGCATCGGGCGACGAGCTGCTCGCAGATCGGGTCGTGCTGGCGCTCGGCAACTCGGCGCCAGGCGTACCCGCACCGCTCGCCGGCCTGGCCGGTGCGCCTGGCTGGGTCCCGGATCCCTGGGCGCCGGGCGCGCTGGCGTCGGTCGCCCCGGCAGGACGGGTGCTGCTGGTCGGGACGGGCCTGACGATGGTCGACGTCGCGATCACGCTCGGCCGCGACGGCGACGCCGAGCTGGTCGCGCTGTCGCGCCAGGGCCTGCTGCCGCGCCGGCACGTGCGGCGCCAGGCGCACCGCCCGATCGACGTGATCGACCTGGAGCGCGACGGCCGGGACGTCCTCGCACTGCAGGAACGCCTGCGGGCCCGCATGTTCGACGGCGTCGGTCGCCAGTACCCCGACGAGGACTGGCGCGAGGTCGTCGACGCGGTGCGCCCGTTCGCCAACGCGCTGTGGCGCCGGTTCGACGACACCCAGCGGCGCACCTTCCTGTCCCGGGCGCTGCGCAACTGGGACGTGCACCGACACCGCATGTCGCCGCGCACCGCCCAGCGGCTGGACGCGCTGCGCGACGCCGGCCGCCTGACGGTGCACACGGGGGGCGTGCTCGGCGCGACCAGCGCCGGTGACGGGGTGCTGCACGTCGAGGTCGAGCTCGACGGCGAGCGACGCGTCGAGTCCGTCGACGCGGTGGTCAACTGCACCGGTCCCGGCCGCAGCTGGCTGCCGCCCGCCAACCCGCTGGTCGCGGATCTGGTGGGGTCGGGCCTGGCCGTGCCCGACCCCTTCGACCTGGGCCTTCGCACCGATCCCGACGGACGCCTGGTGGACGCCGGCGGCGACGTGGTGCCCGAGGTCCTGGTGATCGGCCCGCCGCGCCGTGGGTCGCTGTTCGAGACCACCGCCGTACCCGAGCTGCGCAGCCAGGCGTTGCACGTGGCCGACCACCTGCTGGTCGGCGACCCCTTCGCCTGACCCGCGCACGTCCGGCGCCGGGGCGTCGACACCGCTGCGTCATCACGAGGTGTCCGCTTCCGACGGTCGTGACGGCAGGCTGGGACGTGCCTGCCGTTCCCCCTCCCGCCCCGTCCGCCGCCGCCCTGGTCGACCACGTCGGCCCCGGGACCTCGCTGATCGTCCCCGTCGCCAACGGCGAGCCCTGCGCGATCCTCGACGCGCTCGAGCTCGCCGCGCCGTCGCTCGACGGCGTGCGCGTGCACCAGCTGCTGGCGCGGCACCCCCGCGAGTACCACTCGGGCGTGCACGGGGACCGGCTGCGCCACGTGTCGTACTTCCTCGGCCCCGACCTGCGACCCCACTTCGAGCGGGGCGAGATCGACCTGGTGCCCAACGACTTCCACGCGGTCCCGTCCCTGATGCGCCGGCTGCCGAACCCGCTGCTGGCCGTCGCGACCTCGCCGCCCGACGAGCACGGCTACGTCACCCTGGGCGTGTCGGCCGACTACGCCGCCGCGCTCCTGGGCGAGGTCCCCGTCCTGGTCGAGGTGAACCCGGCGATGCCGCGCACGGCCGGCGAGCACTCGATCCACCTGAGCGAGGCGCTCGGCTGGATCGAGCACACCACGCCGCTGGTCGCCCCGCCGGAGCCCGAGCCCACCGACAAGGACCGCCGCATCGCGGAGCTGGTCGCGGAGCGCATCCCGAACGGTGCGGTGATCCAGATCGGCATCGGCGCCGTGCCCGCGCTCGTCGCCGACCTGCTCCAGGACCTGTCCGGCCTGGGCATCCACTCCGAGCTCTTCTGCGACGCGCTCATGCACCTGGTCGAGTCGGGCGCCGCGACCGGGCACCACAAGGTCCGCGAGCGGGGGCTCGCGACGGCGACCACGATCCTGGGCACCGACAAGCTCTACGACTGGGTGCGCGACAACCCGGCGGTGTTCATGCTGCCGGTCGACGTGTCGAACGATCCCAGGGTCATCGCGCAGCACCCGGACTTCGTCGCGGTCAACGCCACGATGCAGGTCGACCTGCTCGGCCAGTGCGCGTCGGAGTCGCTGGGCACCCACTACGTCTCGTCGTCCGGCGGCCAGGCCGACTTCCTGCGCGGCGCCCAGCTCTCGGACGGCGGCCAGAGCTTCATCGTCACCCACTCCACCGCGCACGACGTCGCGGACGGCGGGACGGTCGTGTCGCGCGTCGTGCCGACGCTCAGCCCGGGAGCCGTGGTCACGGCGCACAAGAACCTGGTCGACAAGGTCGTGACCGAGCACGGCGTCGCCGAGCTGACCGGACGTTCGGTGCGCGCACGTGCGACCGCCATCATCGGCGTCGCCGCGCCCGAGTTCCGAGAGGACCTGGAACGCCAGGCGCGCGCGTTCGGCTACCTCTGAGCGCCCCAGAAGCCGGCACCACGCACCCGGCCTGCGGGCCGGCCGACCGACCTGGGTAGGGTCCAGGCGTGGACGACGCGACCGAGACCCCGACCGCCACGACGGACCGGATCGTCGTCGCACCGGACGGGACCAGCGTCCCGGCGACCTCGCCCGAGTGGTTCCTGCGGGCGCTGCAGGTCCCGTTCACCGACGAGACCGTCGAGGTGGCCGGAGCCCGGATCCACTTCCTGGCCTGGGGCCGCCCCGGTCAGCGGGGCCTGGTGTTCGTGCACGGCGGCGGTGCCAACGCGCACTGGTGGACCCACGTCGCCGCGACCTTCGCGGACGAGTACCGCGTCGCGGCGATCGACCTGTCCGGGCACGGCGACAGCGAGCACCGCCGGGCCTACTCGCTCGAGCAGTGGACCGATGAGGTGATGGCGGTCGCCGCCGCGGCGGGCATCGTCGGACCGCCCGTCGTCATCGGCCACAGCATGGGTGGCTTCGTGACGATCGCGACGGCGGCGCTGCACCCCGACGAGCTGGCCGGCGTCATCATCTGCGACTCGCCGGTCAACGAGCCGGACCCCGAGGTCGACGGCTACCACGTGCGCGACGCGTTCGGACGCGAGCGCACCTACGCGACCGTCGAGGAGGCGGTGTCACGCTTCCGCACGGTGCCGGCCCAGGAGCACTACCTGCCGTTCGTGATGGACCACGTCGCGCACCGGTCGATCCGGCCGTTCGAGGGTGGGTGGCGCTGGAAGTTCGACCGCCACATCTTCGGGCAGTTCGACCAGCCCGTCCGGACGATCGCGCTGCCCTACCTGTCGACGATCACGTGCCGCCTGGCCCTGCTGCGCAGCGAGCACGGGCTCGTCACCCGCGACATCGGCGACTCGATGTTCGAGCGCCTCGGCCGGGTGACCCCGGTGATCGAGATCCCCGAGGCGGGCCACCACGCGATGCTCGACGAGCCGCTCATCCTGCTGACCGCGATCCGCAGCCTGGTCGCGGACTGGGACCACTCCGAACCGCACCGGCGCTGACCATCGGTCCGGGCGCAGCCGCGCGACGGGAGCCCTCCCGTGACGGGAGCCCTCCCGTGACCCGTCAGTCCAGGAACGTGAAGAAGAAGACCTGCGTGGCGTAGGCGACCAGGCGTGGCGCACGGGTGCCGTCCGCCCCGCAGTCCCACAGCGCCATGTCGCCCGAGGCGTAGCCCTCGCCGGCGTGGCGCGCCCGGTTGTGCGCCAGCACCCAGTCCGAGGTGCAGTCGTCGAGCAGGTGCACCGTGAGGTCGACGCTGGGGGCGAACCAGGGCCGTTCGGCAGCCCCGCCGCCGCCGACCTTCTCGCCGAGCGCGCCGGGCATGAAGTCCGCCAGCACGACCAGCGCGAGTGGGTCCAGACGGCCGTCGTCCAGGAACGGTGGCTCGTCGAAGCGGTACCAGCCCGCGCGCTCGGCGCGGCCCGGCTCGTACTCCTCCCAGAAGGCGTGGCCGAGCGCGGGCCGGCCCTCGACCTGGGACCAGAACGGCAGGGGGTCGAACGGCTCGACCCCGGGCGGCAGGGGATCGCGGAACGAGGGGCAGTCCTGCGGCCCGGGCAGGTCGGGCGGCACCTCGAGGTCGGTGAACGAGAACCCCTCGCGCGGACCGCCGAAGATCGCCGTGGTGACGTGGCCCCGCGTCGCGCCCGGCGAGCGGACCTCGGCGCGCAGGTGCGACATGGAGCGTCCGCGGCGCAGCACCTCGACCTCGACCGGGCCGTGCGCGACCTGCGCGACGAACGTCGTGTGCAGGCTGCGGAGCCGCTGCGCGGGATCGTCCAGCTCGGCCTGCATCGCCCGCAGCGCGAGCGCGGTGACGATGCCGCCCTGCGGGAGGGGGCGGAGGTTCCACGCGGGATCGACGGTCGCGTCGTAGCGGCCTTCGCCGAGCGAGGCGACCACCGTGCTGTCCAGGAACGAGACCCCCACGACCCGAACGCTCGCCGCGTGGTCGTGGCGACGTCAACCGGTTTGCGGCGCGGGCATGGCCTCTCCGCCAGGCGTGGCCGGCCGGCCGGGCTGGACGGACTGCGGTCGGCGCAGCGGCAGCGTGCGGCGCGGCCGGCGGTCCTCGAGGAAGTCGAGCAGCAGCGCGTTGACGAGGCGCGGCTTCTCCTCCAGGCAGAGGTGCGAGGTGCCGGGCACGACGGCGAGCTGCGCATCGGGCAGCGCCTCGTACAGCTCGATCGTGTGGTGGTGGTCGATGCAGTCGTCGTCGCCCACCACGACCAGGGTGGGCGTGCGGACGCGCTGCAGGTCGTCGACCGTCAGCGACGGGCCGTCGCGCCAGAGTCGCTCGAGCTTGGCGACGACGCTCGGCCACGCCGCCGCGACCTGGGCGCACGCCGTCCGGTCCGGGCCACCCGCCACCGCCCACGGCAG
>JAFAFZ010000280.1 GCA_023423215.1 Actinomycetes bacterium | reverse complement strand
GGCACGCCCCTGGGAGGCGTGCCCGACGTCGGACCGGTCGACCGCCGGGTGGCGTCGGCCGTTCGGAGGGTTCCGGGACGGTCAGTCGTCCTCGTGGATGTTCTGGGCGAGGTAGTGCTCGACCCCGACGTCCGAGATGATCTTGAGCTGCGACTCGATCCAGTCGAGGTGGTTCTCCTCGTCGACGAGGCGGCTCTCGAGCAGGTCACGGGTGCCGTTGTCGCCCTTCCCGACGGCCAGCGCGACGCCACGGTTGTAGCGCTCGACCGCGGCGACCTCGGTCTGCAGGTCCAGGGCCAGCTGCTCGGGCACCGTCTCGCCGACCGCGACCGTGCCGTAGCGCTGCAGGTTCGGGATGCCGTCGAGGTAGAGGATGCGCTCGATGATCTTCTCGGCGTCCTTCATCTCATCGATCGACTCGTCGTAGAACTTCTTCGCCAGCCGCTTGTAGCCCCAGTTGTCGTTCATCTTGGCGTGGATGAAGTACTGGTTGATGGCCGTCAGCTCGGCGGTGAGCACCTCGTTGAGGAGCTCGATGATCTCTGGGTCGCCTTGCATGGTCCTGTCTCCTGGATCTGGGGGTTCCGTCGACCCTACGACCCGGAGGACGAGGATGCCGCGGTTGCCGGACCCCGTTCGGCGGTCCTGATGCGACCACGTGGGGCACGCCTACTGCGCGCCGGGACCGCCGTGCGGTGGGCTCAGGAGGCGATCTCGAGGGCGGACGAGCCGAACTCGCGGACCTCGAGGATGTCCTCGATCAGTGCGTAGCAGCCCCCGCAGTCCGTGCCCGCGCCACAACGGCGGCCGATCTCCTCGGCATCTCCGGCTCCCAGACTCGCCTCCGCATGGATGCGACGGTCGCTCACCCCGTGGCAGTGACACACGATCACGTCGTCATGTTAAGCAGACCGTACCGACGAGGTCCAGAGTGCATCACGGAACCGCTGAAGGTGACGAGCCGGAACCGGGCGTGCGACCCTCTGAGACGGGCGTCACGCCGGCCGCGGACGCTCGGATACTCTGCGCCGCATGCTGATCGTCTCCGGTGTCCTCACGTTCGATCCTGCCAAGCAGCAGGAGTTCATCGCCCTCACGGTGCCGCTCGTCGAGGCCACGCTCGCCGAGCCCGGCAACATCACCTACGGCTTCTGGTTCGACGGCTCCGAGCCGGGACGCGCCCGCGCCTACGAGGAGTGGGAGACCACCGAGGCGATCGCCGAGCACTTCGGCACCCCGCACATGGCGACCTTCATGGAGGGCATGGCCGAGGTCGGCGTCACGGGCGTCGAGATCCACCAGCACGAGGTGGCGGGGTCCACGAAGCTGATGTGAGCGTCGCGTCGCCGCGGCCGCACCGGTGCGCCGGTCAGGTCGCGGCGGCCTCGACGCTGGCGAGCAGGTAGTCCGCCGCCGCGGTGAGCCCCACGACCCCGGGGCTGTCGGGCAGGACGGCCAGCGCCGCCCGACCGGAGTCCGCGTAGGCGCGTGCCCGGTCGATCGACCGGCCGATGCCGTCGCCCTCCCGGACCAGCGCAGCCGCCTGGTCGCGCGTCGCCGCGTCCACCGGACCGCCGAGCAGCGGCCGCAGCTCGGCGCCGCTGGGGCCGGCGAGGGTCAGCAGGACCGGCAGCGTGTAGACGCCCTCTTCCAGGTCGTGACCGGTCGGCTTGCCCATCTCGGCCTCGGTCGAGACCAGGTCCAGCACGTCGTCCACGATCTGGAAGGCCATGCCGTAGCTGTAGCCGAACGTGGTGAGCGCCTCGGTGTGCTCGCGCGGCAGCTCCGCGACCAGGCCGCCGATGCGGCAGCTCGCGGCGAGCAGCGACGCGGTCTTGCCGTCGATCGAGCGCAGGTACAGCTCTTCGGTGCGGTCGACCGAGAACGCGTGCTGCAGCTCGAGCAGCTGGCCCTCGCAGAGGCGGCCGATCGTGTTCGCCAGCAGGGCGGCCACCTCGACGCCGAGCGACGCGGCCAGCTCGGAGGCGCGGGCCAGCAGGAAGTCGCCGGCGAGGATCGCCTTGAGGTTGCCCCAGCGGGCGTTGACGCTGTCGACCGTGCGGCGGACCTCGGCCTCGTCCATGACGTCGTCGTGGTAGAGCGAGCCGAGGTGGACCAGCTCGACGGCGACGCCGCCGGTGATCGCCTCGGGCGAGGCCGGCGCGTCGACCGCCAGGGCCGTGGCCGCGGCGGCGATGGTGAAGCCGGGTCGGACCCGCTTGCCGCCGGCGCTGATGAGGTGCGTCGCGATCTGGGTCAGGAACGGGTCGTTCGACGACGCGGCGCGGGTCAGCTCGTCCTCGAGGCGCGCCAGATCCTCGGTCATCGACGGCATGACCTGCAGGGGGTTCGATCCGGCCACGACGGAGAACCTAGCGGTCCGGTGGGGCGGAACCCCATGCGGGGGAGCGGCCCCGGGCCGGATGTGACGGAAGTGACCGCGGAATCCTGTGATCCCGGGCAGTCGTGCCGACGGAGGCGGCGTCGGGGCGGGAACGCCTCGTCATCCCCCGGCGTTACACTCGTCCGCACAGTCTTTTCTGGCTGCACAGTCTTTCTGGGAGGCAGCAACGTGTTCGAACGCTTCACCGACCGAGCCCGTCGGGTGGTCGTGCTGGCTCAGGAGGAGGCCCGCCTCCTCAACCACAACTACATCGGCACCGAGCACATCCTGCTCGGGCTCATCCACGAAGGTGAAGGCGTCGCCGCGAAGGCGCTCGAGTCCCTCGGCATCTCCCTCGAGGCCGTGCGCCAGCAGGTCGAGGAGATCATCGGCCAGGGTGGCTCGTCGCCGTCGGGGCACATCCCCTTCACCCCGCGCGCCAAGAAGGTCCTGGAGCTCTCCCTGCGGGAGGCGCTCCAGCTCGGCCACAACTACATCGGCACCGAGCACATCCTCCTCGGCCTCATCCGAGAGGGCGAGGGCGTGGCCGCCCAGGTGCTGGTGAAGCTCGGCGCGGACCTGTCCCGCGTGCGCCAGCAGGTCATCCAGCTGCTCTCCGGCTACCCGGGCTCGACCGGTCAGCCCCAGGGCGGCGAGAAGGCCGCCGCCGGCACCGGCTCCTCGTCGGACACGCCGTCCGGCTCGCTCGTGCTGGACCAGTTCGGCCGCAACTTCACCCAGCTCGCCCGCGACAAGAAGCTCGACCCGGTCATCGGCCGCGACCGCGAGACCGAGCGCATGATGCAGGTCCTCTCGCGCCGCACGAAGAACAACCCCGTGCTCGTCGGCGAGCCCGGCGTCGGCAAGACCGCCATCGTCGAGGGCCTCGCCCAGGCGATCGCCTCGGACAACGTGCCCGAGACGCTCCAGGGCAAGCAGCTCTACACGCTGGACCTCGGCGCGCTGGTCGCCGGCTCCCGCTACCGCGGCGACTTCGAGGAGCGCCTGAAGAAGGTCCTGAAGGAGATCAAGACCCGCGGCGACATCATCCTCTTCATCGACGAGATCCACACGCTCGTCGGTGCGGGCGCTGCCGAGGGCGCCATCGACGCCGCGAGCATCCTGAAGCCGATGCTCGCCCGAGGTGAGCTCCAGACCATCGGCGCCACCACGCTCGACGAGTACCGCAAGCACCTCGAGAAGGACGCCGCCCTCGAGCGCCGCTTCCAGAAGGTCGTCGTCGACGAGCCCTCGGTCGCCCACACGATCGAGATCCTCAAGGGCCTGCGCGAGCGCTACGAGCAGCACCACCGGGTCACCATCACCGACCAGGCGCTGGTCGCGGCGGCGAACATGGCGGACCGCTACATCTCGGACCGCTTCCTGCCCGACAAGGCGATCGACCTGATCGACGAGGCCGGCTCCCGCCTGCGCATCCGTCGCATGCAGACCCCGCCGGACTACCGCGAGATCGAGAACGAGCTCGCGGACGTCGTGCGCCAGAAGAAGGACGCCGTCGAGTCCCAGGACTTCGAAGAGGCCGGTCGCCTGCGCGACCGCGAGAAGGACCTGCTCGCCACGAAGGAGGCGAAGGACGCCGAGATGAAGGCCGCCGGCGTGGACCTCTTCGACGAGGTCGACGAAGAGGCCATCGCCGAGGTGCTCTCGCTCTGGACCGGCATCCCCGTCTACAAGCTGACGGAGGAAGAGACCTCGAAGCTGCTGCGCATGGAGGACGTCCTCCACGAGCGGGTCATCGGTCAGGAGCAGGCCATCAAGGCCGTCTCGCAGGCGATCCGCCGCACCCGTGCGGGCCTGAAGGATCCGAAGCGCCCCTCGGGCTCGTTCATCTTCCTGGGCCCCTCGGGCGTCGGCAAGACCGAGCTCGCCAAGACGCTCGCCGAGTTCCTCTTCGGGGACGAGACGGCGATGATCAGCCTCGACATGTCCGAGTACATGGAGAAGCACACGGTCAGCCGCCTGGTGGGTTCGCCCCCCGGCTACGTCGGTTACGAAGAGGGCGGCCAGCTCACCGAGGCCGTGCGCCGCAAGCCGTTCTCGGTCGTGCTCTTCGACG